>CADBVL010000010.1 GCA_902798015.1 uncultured Bacteroidales bacterium | reverse complement strand
AACAAGTCCGCTGCCGAGAAAGACGCGAAGGCTTTCGATGACATGACTACCAAGGCCGATGCCGCTGCAGGCGATCCTGCTGCCGCAGAGAAGAAACCTGCCTTCGACATCGCCAAGTTCGCCGGTATCTTTGCAGCCATCGGTATGGCGTTAGGTATGATTGGGACAGCGTTAGTCGCACTCTTCAGTGGCTTGGCTACACTGCATTGGTGGCAGTTGCTGTTGGTATTTGTGGGAATCTTGTTACTCATCAGTGGTCCGAGTATGATTATGGCATGGCTTAAGTTGCGCCGTCGTAATCTGGCTCCGGTGCTCAATGCTAACGGATGGGCAGTGAACGCGGAGGCAATCATCTCAGTTCCGTTCGGACGTACGCTCACAGAGCAAGTAGCCTTCCCCATCATCAAAATAAAGAAAGGTTTGAAACCTTGGGCAAAATGGTTGATAGCTATATGTGTCATCTTAGTAATTCTTGGAATAGCATGTCTCGTATTACATCTCTTGGGCTTCTGCTTCTGCTGCTTCAGCTTCCATTAATCGCGCAGGAACCGTCTGATTCGGTTTTTGTTGACAGCGAGGGTGCGGAACTGGAGGAACTGGATTCGATTGACGTGCATGTTTCGGGAATTCCTGAATGGCTTACTTCGCATTTTTCGAATGATACGCTGTATGTCGCTTGCGACCAGGAGGCGTTACCTCGTAAATTAGTGGTGCACACGAATGACGGCGATGTTGTTTATCGTCTGGCACCGCAGTTCATGCTGGATACGAACCTTATTAATCATCACCCGGCGGACAGTATTTATCATCATATCTGGACGGACGAGCGCGTGAATCCGTATGGCACGTTGTTTGACAGCCTGAAAGATGATATCCATATTCCGATGGCAAGTTTCTGTTTGCCTCATCCGGGTTATATCACGAGCCCGTACGGTTGGCGCAGGAATAGAATGCACAAAGGTACGGATTTGAAGGTCCAGGTAGGCGACAGTATTCGTTCGGCATGGCCCGGACAAGTGCGTATCGTCGGATGGGATCCGCGTGGCTATGGTTATTTCGTGGTTGTTCGTCACGCGAACGGATTAGAGACCGTATATGGTCACTTGAGCCGTCCGTTGGTGGATGAATATGAGATGGTTCCGAGCGGATATGTGCTGGGCTTGGGCGGCAACACCGGTCGTTCGACAGGTAGTCACCTGCATTTCGAGATTCGCTATTTAGGCGAGGCGATGGATCCGGCTGGAGTAATCAATTTTGGTACAGGACAGTTGCGTAGCGCTGACGAGTACGTGATCGGCATCAAGGCGATGAAGCAGAAACGCGCTGAACAAGCGGCGATGAAGTACCACAAAGTGAAGAGCGGTGACACGCTCAGTGGTATCGCAAAACGCTATGGTACGACCGTGAAACGATTGTGTCAGTTAAACGGTATCAAGGAGACAAAGATCCTACAGATCGGACAGCGAATAAGAGTAAGGTAGTTGATTGCTCTTATGAGCGTTTATAGGCTACGCCGTTTATTCATGGTGATACGGTTCGTGGCGAAGAATGGTCATTGCGCGATAAAGTTGCTCAATGGCCATTATTCGTATCATCTGATGAGAGAAAGTCATCTGCGAGAAGGATAACTTACCGTTAGCTCGGGTATAGACGGCTTCGCTGAACCCGTAAGGCCCACCGATGACGAGCGTCAGGTCTTTGCCCGACGACATCTTCTTCTGGAGATAATCGGCGAATTCGATAGAGCGGAATTCGCGACCGTGTTCGTCGAGCAGCACAACATCCATGGCGGGCGTGAGAAAACGCAGGATGGCTTCACCTTCTGCTGTCTTCACCTGCTCTTCGCTCAAAGCCTTGGCATTCTTGAGATCGGGCAGCACAATGAGTTCAAACGGCACATAGTGCCGTAAGCGTTGTTGGTATTCGTCGATGAGGGAACTCAGGCGCGCGTCACTCGTCTTCCCGGTAAATAGCAATGTTATCTTCATCCGTGAAATAGGCTTCGTAGTCATCGCCCGTCCAGGTGAACTTATAGATGACGTTATTACCCATGAAGCCGTCATAGCTGACGATGGCGGTGTAGTAGGTATGATTGACTTCGAAGGGTATACTCGTTCCGCTACCGTCGTTCTTGACGACCGTGACGCCGTAGTGGATACTCTCTTCGTCGCCGATTTCAGCTATGGTGGTGAAGAGGTCATTGAAATAGTCTTCGGGCGTGATGCCACCCCATATGTCTGCGAGGTTGAGACTGTCCACTGTAGAGGCGAGGTAGGGCAGTTTGCTGTTGATCTTATTGTCCGGATCATGTAATCCCATATGCCGCGCACGCGGTAATCGAAATGCACGTCCATGATACTCTCGGCGGTGGTCTTCACGGTTTCGATGAACAGTTTTCCGACGGGTTTGAGTGTCTCGGGATTGACCACGAAGGCAAAGACCCAATAGTTCGTCTCGGGTTCGAGGTTCGTGAAGAAATGCGTGATAGGACCGTATTGGAGGCAATGGCTCGCGAAGGGCGCGATATTAAACTCACCCTCTCTGAGCAGCCCGTTCCTCCATTGGATATAGGCGGTGGTGGCGGAGTCGAGTGCCAGAATCATGAATTGCTTGGAATGGTTGAAAGGATCGACCAGTTCGTTTGCCGGCATACAAGAGATGAGGTAATACGCCTCTTTGTTCGGCATGAAGCTATACTCGATGAATCCCGCCGAGACGTTCTGTGCACTCATCTCTATCGTCACATCCTGCGTGCTCCACGGTGCCTCGGGATTACAGGAAGAAATTGAAAATTGAAAAATGAAAATTGAAAGGAAGAGCAAAATCCTTTCGCCTTTCACCTTTAACCTTTCGCCTTTATTCCTCATACTCCCTCCTTTCTCGCTCTTCCTGCTCCAGCAGGGATTGTACGGAATAGATGAACCGCAGGCAGGTCATCACGTGTCCGCCGTAATGGCCGAAGTTATACGTGATATTGGACGCTGCCCACCGGGCTTTCGCGTTGATGGCATTCTGGAAGGATACCGTCTCGTCATCCATGGAGTGGGCGATATATACGGAGGCTTCCGGCATCCAAGAGAACGAGACGATGGAGTTCTCGATCATCGCTTTCTGCAGTTCCGACACTTTCCACGAGCGTTGGTCCATCGCTTCTTCGGTCAGAATCTCGTGCGTCACTTTGGTGCCGATAAACTTATTGATCTGTGAAGTCGTATATTTCTTGCTGTTGATCCATTCGTCGATATGGTCGCTCACAAACGGTTTGACCAGATCTTCGATCTTGATATTGAGGTTATTACCCAGTATCATACCTTGTACCACGAGCGGTACACCTACCGGATAGTTCGCCAGGTCGGTAGTCACAAACTGCTCATAGGTCGCTTTCACGTCATACGGACCACCACCTGCAAAGACACGGTGAATTTTTACCTGCTTCGGGTTCTCGTCTGCGTAATACTCCCTCTCAATGAGTCGCTCTACTGCCATAGTATTCGCGCCGCCCTGCGAATAACCCATAAGGATGATCTCGGGCTCTTCGGGACTCATGCCGACGGCTTCCAACCACGGCTTGACAGCATGGTACATATCGAGCACGTTGCGCGCGGTGAGGTCCATGACGAGGTAGGGATGAACCTCATTGACGGTCACACCATAACCCATATAATCGGGGATGATCAGACCATAACCCATCGGCGCCAGCATACCTTCGAGCGAGAAGCAGTTACTCGGCGCTTCGGAGTTCGAGCAAACGGTATAATGGCTCACGAGAATAAGGCGTTTGGGCCTGCGTCCGCGGGGCAGGATGACCTTGCCGCTCAGGGTGACGGTATCCCAGTTGGTGTTGATGCTCGGGTAGGTACCTACCACTTCAATCACTCTGTTTTGGTTATGGTACTTGAGCAATGATTGCATGATGTCTGCAGCTGTGGTGCTGGTGGTCTTCGGTGCTTTGGCCGGACCGCCGTTTGCATCATTTGCATCATGGTTTTCATTGCTTTCCTCCTCTCCATGGTCAATAAAGTCCACAAGACGTGTACCATCGGGCAGGTAACAGTTCATGGGTATGCCTTCATTCAGATCGACTTCGTGTTGACCGATTACGCGGAAAGAGAGGTTTTGCGCTCCCTGCAGGTCGCTGAAATCCACACTCTCGTCAGGACGGAACTGACAGGATGCCAAAACTGTGGCTGCTACCAGAGTTGCTATTTTTAACGTTTTACGCAGTAAAACCATTTTAACCATTTTATTTACCGAGCGAAGCGCTTAGAACCTCGCACCGAATCCTACATTGATTATTCTTGATGATGCCATGAAGATGGTATTGGCGTCTCGTAACGCATACATGCCTCCGAAATCCACCGTCCAAAACCATCGTTGGTAATTGGCGCTGATGCCAAAGACCGTGAATTGGGCGGCCATGCCAACTACTGTATGCCGTCCCCATCCATCCATTTCAGAGCCACCGTTAATATCCATGCCAAAACCTAATCCCGAGTAGAGATTGACGTTCGGATGGTGGAAATACGTAAATCGAATGGTAGGCATAATGACGATATTATAGAACCAATGCCCGCCCTCGCGCGCCACCTCTGCTCCGAGACCGTTACGCGTCACATTATCCCAGCGCACGTCACTCCAGTCAAACATACCGCCCAAAGAAAACCAATGTTTGAACCGCCACTGGTACTCAATCCAAACATGCTGGTCATGGCGGTAGTTCTCGTGGTAAGTCTGTCGGTAACTCTCCGGCATGGTCGTAGTGATTGCTGTCGGGTTGTGCCAGACGAGGCTCTCAAAAAGTTGGTCTCCCCATCCGATGCGCAGCTCATTATGCTGAACAAGATAGGCGTATTTATCCTCTGCGTGTAGACTCAACGAGCACACGCAACATACCAAAACTATGAAAAATCTTACTTTCACGCTGCAAATTTATACTTTTTTTTGCACATATGCAAATTTTTTATTACTTTTGCAGCGAAAAATAATTCTTTTTATGGAAAAACAAGAACTTCGCAAGCTTATTGCTATCTGGTTTGAAGAGGATATTCGCGATGGCGACCATACCTCGCTCAGTTGTATTCCACCTACGCAGATGGGGTGTCAGCAACTCATCATCAAAGATACCGGTGTACTCGCGGGTGTCGAGGTGGCGAAAGAGATTATCAACTATTTCGACCCTGAGTGCCGTTTCGAGCAGTTTCTTCACGATGGCGATCACGTGAAGCCTGGAGACATAGCCTTCAAGGTGTACGGCAAGGAACTCTCGCTCCTGCAAATCGAGCGTACGATGCTCAATATCATGCAGCGTATGTCCGGCGTAGCGACTACTGCGCATAAGTATCAATCTCTGATTGAAGACACCGGATGCCATGTGCTCGACACGCGTAAGACAACGCCGGGGTTGCGATATCTGGAGAAAGAGGCAGTGGCTTTGGGTGGCGGTATGAACCATCGTATTGGCCTTTTCGATATGATCTTGCTGAAGGATAACCACGTGGACTTCGCAGGAGGCATTACCAACGCGCTCACGCGTGCACGCGATTATTTAAGGAATAAAGCCGCAGAGGGTCAGACTGAACGCTTCCTCAATATGAAGATCGAAATCGAAGTACGCAATTTCGACGAGATCAACGAAGCACTCGCTACGAACATCCCGGATCGTATCATGCTGGATAATTTCACACCTGCGAAGACCAAAGAGGCGGTCGATCTCATCCGTGCTTGGGAAAAGAAAGCCGGCCGTCACATGGAGATAGAGTCGTCCGGTGGCATTACGATCGATACCATCCGTGATTATGCGCTGCAAGGTGTGGACTTCGTTTCTGTTGGTGCACTCACCCATAGCTACAAGAGTCTTGACATGAGTTTCAAGGCGGTGAAGTAACGAAAAAAGGCCGTTCCTGTATTTTTCCGCCGGAAACAACGGTGCAACCCTAGTAAAATAAAGGGTTGCACCGTGATTGTATTAGGTGATTATCATGTGATTAACACGCGATTAATACGTGATTCGATTAACCTACCGCAGTCCGACTATTTTGTGTACCTGAATACTGAGACGCCAGAATGGGTGTGAGAGAATATACCGCACGGTATCATCGAGATTGTCGTTGCGGTCGTCTTCCCATTCATCCACTGTGTGCTCAATGAGCCATTCTCCGGCGAAGCGTAGAGGTTGTAACAACCAGTGCTCGGCTTCCAACTGGTCGCGCCAAATCTCCGGATCATACGTGCCGGTAAACACCACTTTGACCTCATTCACTTTGCGCAGGGCTAAAGGCTGCTTACTGGTAGCTGAATGCTGAAGGCTACTCTCTTTAGGCGAACAGGTAATCCAGTCGATGCCGGCTGGCAAAGGATGTGTACCGTTCGTCTCGATACAGATATAGAAACCGGCATGATGAAGCGCGTCCACGAGAGGTTTATCTACCTGCAGACTCGGTTCGCCTCCCGTGAGCACGACCATCTTCCGCCGTTTGTTGGGTGTGTCGTATAGGTCTTGAATGGCAGATACGATATCTTCTGAAGTCATGGGAGTGAAATCCGTGAACTCCGTGTCGCACCATGGACACCGGAGGTTACAACCGCAGAAACGCACAAAAACAGCGGGGATACCCATGTGCGCACCCTCGCCTTGTAACGTGTAGAATATTTCGTTGACCTTGTACACCCTAATTCTCTAATTCTCTAATTCCCTAATCCCTCTCATAAATAGCTACATTGCCTTCGGATTCCTGCACGGAGACTTTATAGCAGTTCTCTACGTGGTCACATATCCAGCGGGCGATATTCTCTGCGGAAGGATTGACCTCAAGGATGTCGTTGATATATTTATGGTCAAAAGTATCCTTGACGACGCGTTTGATATGCGTGAAGTCGGTGACCATGCCGTCCGCATTCAGTTCCTTTGCGCGGCAATAAACCACGATGATCCAGTTATGACCATGTAGGTTCTCACATTTGCTCTCGTACGACAACATCAAGTTATGCGCCGCCGAAATCTCTATAGTCTTTTGAACGTAATACATTAATCACAAATATAAAATCACATATCACAAATCACTATCATAGATAGTGTTATCCTTAATACCGGCTTGAGCAAGTGCTTCTTTGCGTTCGCGGCAGGTACCGCAGACACCACAATGATGTTGGCCTCCTTTATAACAACTCCATGTCTCGGCATAATCAATGTGCAGGTCTTTGCCTTTCGCTGCAATCTCGGCTTTGGTGAGATGGGTGTATGGTGTGAGCAGTTGTACACCGTTCCAGGTGCCGAAATGAATGGCGTTATTCATGGCTTCCACGAATTCCGGCCGGCAATCAGGATAGATCGCATGGTCACCGGAATGATTTGCCAGCATGACATATTGCAGTTTGTTGTTCTCGGCTATGCCGGCAGCGATGGAAAGCATAATCCCATTACGGAAAGGTACGACGGTGGATTTCATGTTCTCTTCGTCGTAGTTCCCCTCAGGAATAGCATCTGCGCCGGATAGCAGGGAGGAATGAAAAAACTGCTTGATAAATGGCAGACGAATGACCATGTGCGGAATGCCGAGCCGTTTGCAATGCAATTTGGCAAACTCCAACTCGCGGTCGTTATGGTTACTGCCGTAATGGAATGACAAAGCCATGCCAATACGGAACTGATATTCGTATAACATCGTTGTGGAATCGAGTCCACCGGAGAGAACAATCAATGAATCTTTCATTTAGTGTTTAATATTAAGTGCGAACTGTTCGCGGAGTCGTTGTTCTTTCAATGCCTCATGGTCTTTGTCGGCATAGTTGGCGAAAGGATAGATGCTGATGCCTCCTCGAGGCATGAAATATCCTGTTACTTCGAGGTATTTTGGATCCATGAGTCGGACTAGATCCTTCATGATGATATTCACACAATCTTCATGGAAGTCACCGTGATTGCGGAAGGAGAAAAGATAGAGTTTGAGACTCTTACTCTCTACCATCCGCTCGCGCGGGATATAACTGATGAATATATGTCCGAAGTCCGGTTGTCCGGTTTTCGGGCACAAGGTTGTGAATTCCGGGCAATCGAATGTCACTACGTATTCGTTCTCGGGGTGTTTGTTTTCGAAGGTCTCCAGCACGTTCGGGTTATACTGGTCCGAGTATTGTACGTGTCGATTACCGAGCAGGGTAACTCCCTGCAGTTCTTTGTCAGTTCTCATATTGTTTTCAGTTATATCATTTTATTGTACCCGCGCGCCCGTGAGGTCAAACAACTGTTCATTTCGTTCGACGAGCACATGTCCGTTTTGGAAAATAAGTCTGCCTCTATCCGCTCCTTGGTTCGATGGGATATCTTCCAATCCTTGTCCGCTGTGATAGAAATTGCGCATGTAATACGGTGCACACACATCAGCTGCCGTCTTTCCTCCGGAGGCTGCGCCTGTCTTGTTGATTGCATGGCCGGACGAACTTTTGTTCTCGTTCCAGAAACCGCGGTTCTGCCACGACGGGATAACTGTGCCTTTATCCCCGTTGCCGGCCTCTTCCGGAAACCAATAAGATATACCATCTACGTTCTCAAGCGGCTTGAGGTTATCTACCAGATCCTTCACAAATTGGTATTGTCCGGCTACGGAGCAAGGCCAAACATCTTGCGTGTCGTAGTTGACGCCGCTGGAGGGCCACCATTGGAAATTATAGGCGCACTCCACGATATGTACTCGCTTGGTCGGGAAGAGTGTTTTCAGGTTATTGATTGCATTGACGAGGTTGCTCTTGTCCGTCTTGGAGGCTACTTGCTCCGCGTTGAGGTAGCCGTGCCAGAAAGGGTAGTAACTGAGTCCAATCACATCGAAATCGACATTGGCGTTCTTCAACTTATTGTAATAGTACGAGTTATATCCGGTGTTGGTGGGGCGGTCGGTGTGAATGATGATCTGTGCGTCAGGACATTCCTCGCGCACCGCATTGCAGCCTGCGTGAAGAAGTCCGAGGTACCCGTCCCAGTTACTGCTTGCGTTGTTGTAAGGCTTTACTTTAATGCCGCAAAGCCCATACATGATCTCGTTGCCCACTTGTACCAGGTCCGGCGTCGCATTCGCAGCCTTGAGAGCTTGAAGAACTTTATGCGTGTATTGACTGATACTATCCGCCATGGCTGCGTCGGATACACCTTTCCATACCGCGGGCGCTTGGATATGCGTAGCATCTACCCACGTGTCAGAATAATGAAAATCCAGCATAAAATATGCGCCGGCTTCTTTGATCCGCTGGCCAAGAGACGTGACGAACGCTAAGTCCTGACACACCGATGGATTGGTGGAACCGTCGTGATCTTTCTTGCTCGGATTGACAAATATACGTACGCGGAAAGTGTTCCAACCGCAACTCTCCGTAAACCACGTCAATAGATTGCTGATGTTTTGGCCATTGACATCTTTGTATGCTGAGTTGTATTGCTCATACAGGGGAAGCGTCGAGATATCTCCACCGACATAGCGTGTTTGTGCCTGTGCGCATACGCAAGCAAGCGCGAATAATACAAATAATGAGAGACGTTTATACATTGTTTCTTTTGCTATTTTTGCAATTCCGTTGCAAAATTACAACAAAAATATGACATGTGCAAATTTAAGGAAACTTTTTTTTGACAAGTCAACTTTGCAAAATAGAGAAAAATGAACATTTTGGCGCAAAGTGTTTGTGTGAATGAGAAATTTGTATTACTTTTGCGCCGTTTTGTTGCTTTTTGTAAAGAAATAACAAAAATAACTAACATTATTAACATTACTAACCTAAAAAATTGATTTAAGGTATGAAAAAAATTTTCTCTTTTTTGTGCGCTCTGTCGATTGTGTTGAGCGCAAGTGCAGCTCCTTTGCAGAAAGTGCAGAAGACGCTGAGTAACCAACCCATCAAGGTAGAGAAAGCTGTGAAAGCAGTAAAGGCTCCGGCTGTAAAGGCTGAAATTCCGTTCGCTTCCGGTACGTTCTACACGATTGGTGGTTCGTTTTATATTGGAACTTCCACCGGTTGGGCTGATGGAACCTCTGAAATGCCGTCTATTGATGTAACGGTTGATGGCAACCAGGTAACAATTGTAGGCTTGGCTTATTGGTTCCCGGAAGGTGCTGTTACCGGTACGTTGGACGGCAACACCATTACTATCCCGGGTGGTCAGTGGCTAGGAACCGACGAGTACGGTGATGAGTTCCTTATCGGTACTGACGATGGTGAGACGATTTCGGAAAACATTGTCTTCGAGTATGATCCGGAGGCCGGTACGCTTTCTGCTGTTACGCTCTTCATCGCAGAAAGTGCGTTTGCTTACGATATGCAGTTGTACACTTATTGGTCTGCAGCTGTCTTTGGTTTAGAGGCACCGGAAAAACCTGAGGCGGTTGTTATTCCGGCTGGTTTGGATACCTCGCTGTATAAGTTCGACGGCCGTGACACGTATCAAGACAAATTGGTTATTAAGTATGTGTATGTAGGCTTCGATGCTGATACCGTTTATATCAAGGGTATGAGTGATTATGTTACGGAAGGATGGATCAAGGGCGTGAAGGATGCTGAAGGTATCTATCAGTTCCCGGAAGTATTCCTCGGTGTTTTTGAGAGCTATCTCGGTGACTATGATGTATTTACTCAGGCAACTTCGATGACCTACGATGCATTAAAAGATCGTTTTGTTTGTGATGAATTTATTACGCTCGCCGATGGTTATGCGCTGGATGAGTTCGCAGAAATAGTTTTGAGTAAATTCTCGGAAGTAGCTGCTACTCCGGCTGATCCGGCATTCACTGATTTTAAGTTTGCTGATGTAACGTATCCGAGTGTTGAGTTCGAAATCCCGCTGATTGGTACAGCAGATGAGGATCTGAACCCGGAGAAGTTGAGCTATATCTTCTTCATCCAAAAGGGCAACGAGCAGAGTCCGCTGGTATTCACAACCGATTTGTATCAGGAACTTGAGGATGACCTCACTGAGATCCCGTATAACTTCTCGGATGACTGGGATATCTACAATGGTCTTATTTATCTCAACCAGAGCGAAGAAGAGGTACGCACGTGGGAGAAATTGGGTCTCCAATCTATCTACCGTGGCGGTGACGAGGAGCACAAGTCGAACATTGTTTGGTTTGACGTGAAAGCATACTGGGAAGCAATCGAGGAAGGAATCGAGCATATCGTTCTGACCGAGCAGGCTCAGAAAGTTGCAGTTGATGGCAACTTGTTTATCATCCGCGACAACAAGATGTTCAACGCTCAAGGAGCTCGAGTTCGTTAATCGAAAATAAGCTTTTAAAAGTAAAAATGAGGGCTGCGCGATGCGCGGCCTTCTTTTTTGTTATGTATAACGCCAGTTTGTCAACAAATGTTCATTTTGGACAACTTTTTTTGTTGATAAAAAATGTAAAACATTGAAAATAAGCAAGATAACTAAAAGTTTTGGAAAACTTTGTAAAATTTTTTTGAAAAAAACTTGTCCAAAAATTTGCACAATTCAAAAATTTGTACTACTTTTGCACTCGATTTCGCGCTTTGAAAAAATATTCACTTTATATATATGGAAACATACATTATCAAACGTGATGGTAAGAAAGAATTATTCACCATCGACAAGATCAAAAATGCCATTTCCAAGGCATTCTTAGCAGTAGGTGCATTTGCGACGGAGGAGGCGTTGACATCCATCCTCTCGCATCTGCGAGTACATAATAATGCGACCGTTGAGGAAATCCAGAACCAGGTGGAGGTTGCGTTGATGGCAGAGGGATACTACCAGGTTGCGAAAGCCTACATGTTGTATCGCCATCAGCACACTGAGGATCGCGACACGCAGCGTCGTTTGGATTTCATGATGAACTACGTGCAGGCAAGTAATGCGGCAGAGGGTAGCAAGTTCGACGCGAACGCAAACGTGGAGCACAAGAACATTGCAACGCTCATCGGAGAGTTGCCTAAACAAGGTTTTATCCGTCTGAACCGCCGTCTGTTGACCGAGCGTATCAAAGAGATGTTCGGCAAAGAGTTGAGCGACCGCTATATGCAACTGCTCAACCAGCACTTCATCTACAAGAACGACGAGACGAACTTGGCAAACTACTGTGCATCCATCACCATGTATCCATGGCTGATTGGCGGTACGAAGAGTATCGGCGGTAATGCTACGCCTCCTCATAACCTCAAATCGTTCTGCGGCGGGTTCATCAACATGGTCTTCATGGTGTCGAGCATGCTCTCAGGCGCGTGCGCTACGCCCGAGTTCCTTATGTATATGAACTATTTCATCGAGCAGGAATACGGCGAGGATTACTACAAGCGCGCTGACGAGGTAGTGGATCTGAGCCTCAAACGCCGCACTATCGACAAGGTAATCACGGATTGCTTCCAGCAAGTGGTATATAGCCTGAACCAACCTTCAGGTGCCCGTAACTTCCAGTCGGTATTCTGGAATATCAGTTACTATGACCGCTATTATTTCCAGAGCTTGTTCGAGAACTTCCGTTTCCCGAATGGCGAGGCACCGCATTGGGACAGCCTGAACTGGTTGCAGAAACGTTTCATGAACTGGTTCAACGAAGAGCGTACGCGTTGCGTCCTCACCTTCCCGGTTGAGACGATGGCGTTGTTGGCAGAAGATGGCGACATCAAAGACAAAGAGTACGGCGATTTCACCGCAGAGATGTACGCGAAGGGACACTCGTTCTTCACCTACGTCAGCGACAATGCCGACAGCCTCTCCAGCTGCTGCCGTCTGCGCAATGCTATCACGGACAACAGTTTCAGTTATACGCTTGGTGCCGGTGGTATCTCGACGGGTTCGAAATCCGTGCTGACTATCAACCTCAACCGCGCTATCCAGTACGCAGTACGCAACAACATCCCGTACCAGAGCTATGTTGAGGATGTAGTGGATCTGATGCACAAGGTGCAGTTGGCATACAACGAGAACCTGAAGAACCTACAGGCCAAGGGCATGTTGCCTTTATTCGATGCCGGGTATATCAACATCGGCCGTCAGTATCTGACGATTGGCGTCAATGGTTTGGTAGAGGCTGCAGAGTTCCTTGGTATCGAAATCAAGGATAGCCCCGAATACGCACACTTCGTGCAGGAACTGCTCGGTATTATCGAGAAGAAAAACAAAGAGTATCGTACGAAGGACGTGATGTTCAACTGCGAAATGATTCCTGCCGAGAACGTGGGTGTAAAGCACGCTAAGTGGGATAAGGAAGACGGCTACGTAGTACCGCGTGACTGCTACAACAGTTATTTCTACATCGTTGAGGACACCAGTCTGAACGTATTGGATCGTTTCCGTCTGCATGGACGTCAGTATATCGAGCATTTGACAGGTGGTAGTGCACTGCACTGCAACTTGGAGGAACACCTTTCTCAGGAGCAGTATCGCCAACTCCTGCGCGTCGCTGCTATCGAGGGATGTAACTACTTCACCTTCAATATCCCGAACACGGTATGTAACGATTGCGGCCATATCGACAAGCGTTACCTCAAGGAGTGTCCGCATTGCCATTCAAAGAACGTGGACTACCTCACGCGTGTCATTGGCTACATGAAACGTGTATCGAACTTCTCGGAGGCCCGTCAGAAAGAGGCGGCTCAGCGTTACTACGCAGAGAAATCGAAAGCACCGAAGTGCTGATGAAGGTAGCTTCTTTCGATATTGTTTTTCAAGAGATTCCGGGCGAGGTAACACTCGCCCTTAATCTCTCGAATTGTCCTTGTCATTGTCCCGGATGTCACAGTCCGCACCTGGCGGAGGATATCGGCGAGATCGTGAATGAAGAATTACTGAACGGTCTTCTCGCGCGTTACGGAACCATGATCACGTGTGTGGCGTTCATGGGAGGAGATGCCGATCCGGCGGAAGTAGCGCAATGGGCGAGGTACGTAAAGGCCTGCCCCCAACCCATCCCAAAGGGGAAGGGTGGTTTACGGACGGCTTGGTATTCGGGACGGACAAATATGCCACAAGACGAGAAGGCTTTTGACTATGTCAAATTGGGTCCGTATATCGAGGCGCTGGGCGGATTGAAGAGCGAGAAAACCAACCAGCATTTGTACAAACGAATCGGGGAAGAGTGGGAAGATATCACTTCTTCTTTTTGGAGAAAGCAACTATAAATTGTAAATGGTAGTTATACAGTTAGCCCCGCGAGGAAATCGCGGGGCTAACTATTTAGTAGAGCATAACTTTATGTGTCATCGTCTCTCCTTTGACAGAGGTGCGGATGAAGTATATGCCATTGATACCCGGCAGGGTGACACGCGTTGCTCCTGCATCGAGTGTCCCGTTAGTGATGAGTGTTCCGGTGGACGAGTAGATGGCGTACTGCCCGCCTTCCGATGCCTCGATGGTGATATGCGGCGCGTGATGCGGCGCTTGAGTCGGATAGACGAGTATCGGGTTGGTGTATATATTTCCGGAATTGGCATGAATCACAAGCGGACAGGTCGGAATAGAGAAACTCTCGCCCTTACGGGTAGCAACCATAACGACTTCATCACCTTCTTTAAGTTTATCATTATGGAGATATCCCAGACTGCTGTTAGGTTGGAGTACTCCGTTGACATACCAATCGGATTGGGCAAACTCAAATCCTCCATTATATTCTTTCCGGAGCGGTGCAACGACATCGTTCCAGTTCTGCTCAATGATCCAACTCGGGTACTTGACGAGCAGCATGAGGCTGTCAGAGCGACTAATGCCGCAAATGCCGTTGTCAAGGACAAGTCGCATGGAGTATCTGTTGGGTTTGACGTATGCGGTATGCTCGAGGTATATCACTTCTTTTTTAGAAGGAACGGGCGCGCGCGCGATGCGGTCTTCTCCCAGGAATGGTTGGTTAAGCACATCCTTGAAACCTTCGTTCTTCGCCAACTGATCGAAGTATATGCTATACATGGTCGGTTTGGCGCCGGTATAGGTGAAGGCAATGTCAAAACTCTCACCGTCTGCACAAACTTCGCCTACAGTGGCGCTGGTGAGCATAGTAGGATAGAGGACAGTGAGTTTGAGTGTGTAGATTGCGGAGAAACCGGTCTCTAACTGACGGATAGTATCGGTATAGATACCTTCTGCCGTAATCTCCCGTCCACGCCAGTTATAGGTTTGCCCAACACATATCGTATCGTCCGTCAGTTGACGTTTAGTCTCTACTACTGTCAGACGCAATGTATAGGTACTGTCACAATCCAGAATAGTGGGGAAGGAAACATCGTACTTTCCGGTCTCAGCATACGACTTACCTCGCCATGAGTAGGTCTCGTAGTCGGCGATGGTCGCGTCTGTATAGAATTGATATGACGGATTGACGGTCAGATCAAGATGAAGCAGGCTATCGCAACCGCTGACTGTCTTCAGCGTGAAGTCATAATGTCCGGCACGGGTAATCTTCTTACCTCCGTACAAGAAGGTGTCACCTTGACAAATCGTTGCTTTCTCCAATGGGAGGTCGAAGGCAGGAGCATCATAGACCTCCACGCGGTAGAGACTGTCGAGTTCTCCGGTTACGCGGCTACGGCGCTCGAAGGTATAGAGTCCTGACTCGGTAATGACTTTTCCGTCAATCTTCACTTCGCCGCCAGGACAGAGAGGAATAGGATCCCAATTCGAATAGCGCTGCGTGACGCAAATGATGAGGCGATGTATGGAGTCACATCCATGCTGGTTCACCATCGTCTTGGTGAAGAGGTTCTCGCCTAACTGGAGGTTCGTGTACAGTTGACCATCATAGATATATGATGTCTGTTTGTCGGTGATGATGATGCGTTTCTCGGAGTAGGAAACCGGGTTCACCGTGAGGTTGAGGTAAACGATACTATCCTTGTACTGCGAGGTATAAGTGTATCGACCTGTGTTGGTTTTCTTTTCTCCGAAGAAATCGAAGTACTCACCTTGGCAGATGGTCTTATTCCACGTGAACTCACGGGTCGTCTTCGGGTTGACAACGATGTGATAGATACTATCACACCCATGAATAGTGCGTAGCGTATCGTAGTACACGGCGGGCTTGGAAATGTCGCGACCATGAATCTTGAGGACTTCACCTTCGCCGATCTCATATTTCTCTTTGATGAAATAAGACGGATGTATGTACACCACAACCTGATGTACACTGTCGAATCCGTATTCCGTGAGTACACTATCGTTATACGTTCCTGACTCCGTAATAGTACGGATAAGTCGGCCGTCTTCATCTTTCCATTGGAACGGATAGTTGATGGAGTCCGACTGACAGAGCTCGATCGTATCAGACTGGAAGAAGGACGGATGTACAGTAAGGATGAGGTGCTCTACAGAGTCACAACCGTTCACCGTCTTTCCGGTCCATTCATAGGTACCTGTGTTGGTGAGGATACGACCATGGAACTCGTATGGCTCTTTATCGGATATGTGCTTCTCGAAAGTGTAATCAGACGTCGGATGTACTGAAACGACATATTTGATGATGGAGTCACATCCTACGAGTGAAGGAATGGTATCAAAGAACTCGCCATTGGTGGTGTACACCTGATCTTTATAGCGGAACTCATCTCCGGAGCATATAGCGATGTTTCGCTCCTCATAGAAGGTCTCACGGATTGTGAGGTGGAGCGTAGTCACTACACGTGAGGAGTCGGTCCATGCCGTAGGCAGAGAGTAGTCGCCTGATGCACTATACTCATATCCTCGCCATACGAACGGGATATCATTCGCGCATATGTAGGCAGTGGTATCAACACGGAACTCTTTGAGCACAGTGAGGATGAGTTGGTAGGTGTCGGTACATCCGTTGTCGTTCTGGACGCGGCGCTCGTAAACGCCTGACTCTTTGAGCCATTGGCCGTCAAAGAGCACAGAATCGCCCTCAAATATCCGACGCGTCTCAGACTGGTACTTCAATGGCATCACTTGAAGCGAGAGCATTACAATAGAGTCACAACCGTTAGTAGCCGTGAGCGTATCGTAGTAGATGCCTTGCTGCGTGAGTATCTTGCCTCCGAATTTATAGAAGTCTCCCTCACATATGCTAATTACGATCGGCTCTGTAGCGCGGAACGTAGGCAGCACATTGACCTTGATACCAATGACAGCGTCTGTACCGTTATTAGGAATAGTATCGCGGTAAATACCGGATGTATAAATGAGTTTCTCACGCCATACGTATGGCAGTTCATTACTACATACGGAAATGGAGTCATCGTACAACCGGTTCACCGTCAGACGTAACTCGATAATCGAGTCGCAACCGGTAGAAGAGGTAAGGCGGATGGGGTATATACCTGCCGTATGGTAATAAGTGCCCTCAAACTCTACAGAATCACCTTCATAAATCGTGCGATCTACTACATTAAGGTATTTGGGTTGTACGTTCAAATGAAGAATTACTACGCTATCGCAACCGGAGGCATTACGCAATGTATCGCGATATTCGCCGGCACTGGTTAGGAACTGACCATTGAAATTGTATTGGTCATCTTCGCATATAGTGCGGTAGATCGTGGTGTCAGTCGGTTGGTTCACGATAAGTCGCAGGCCGTAATACATCCGTTGTCCGTTGACGAAGGTAGTGTCGTTTCGGTAAAGGCCGGCAGTGTAAAGAGGTGTGATATCCCCATTCCATTTGTTTGCCCATAGATAAGGCAAGTCGGCCGAACAGATAGTTACTGTCGTGTCAACCAGCGGATGAACAACCACCTTCAGCACATTCGTACTGTCGCAGCCACTTGGCGTGAGGCCTTTAAGGATAAGCAACGTGTCGGTTGTAAAGGCCTGACCGAAGGCACTGACAGTCTGACCCTCGATAATATGCTCTTCGCGGAAACTATAATACGGCTTGTTCACAGACAGGTGGAGCTCGATGATGGAATCGCATCCGCTTGCTGCGGCTAAAGTGTCGCGGTAGATGCCACCCACGTTGAGGTTCCGGCCGTTGAATGTATAGAAGTTATGACCATCCGCATCCAAACAGATGCTGTCACGGATAAGAGTTAACTTCACTTGTTGTACATTAACGTATCGAGTGTATATACTATCGGCAAAGCCGTCTATGGTACGCAAATGGCGCGTATAGAGATCAGTAAGATAGATGTCGCTCTTGAAGATGGTTCCATCCGGTCCATACCACGTGTACGGCGTTGCATCTGAGCATATGGTGACGGTGTCGCGGAAGAAGTAGTTCGGATGTACATTCACCGTCAAATGGTCCACGCTGTCACAACCATGGATGGTAGTGAAGGTATAGGTGAATTCTCCACTACCGGAGATCTTCGTCGAATCGACAGCTGTAGTCTCTCCATCAAGGTAGTGGTACCATGTGTAAGGCAGATCCCGATCTGTGATGTCCACCGGCGCATGATATTTATCCAAATGCGGGAAGACATTCAGCCGCAACTCAATGATTGAATCGCAACCGTACTGAATGCTCGTGAGTGTATCGTAATATACACCGCTCTTATGGAGATAACGCGGCTGGTTGAGACGTGTAAGTCCGAAGAGTATTGAGTCGCCGTAACACAACGTGTCATAACGCTGCGAGTATACGATCGGCAAAATCGTCACTTTGCGTACGAGGGTACTGTCGGAATAACCGTCCTGTTTACGCAGGCTGTACGTGTATTCGCCTGAGTGGCTTATGCCCTCTTTGTAGATGGTGTGATCAGAACCGTACCAGGTGTAAGGCACTTGATCCTGACAAATAACCACGCTGTCGCGGTACAGATAGTCGTCATGCAGTACCAGCGTGAGACTGTCAATAGAGTCACAACCATGGAGGGAGACGAAGTTATATGCATATGTACCTTCAGCGGTGATGAATGTCGAATCAATCGGAAGGGTAGCCCCACTGCGGAAATGATACCATACATACGGCGTATCGGTGCGCATGATATGACGCGTTTCGGCATGCATGAAATTCTGGAAGACATTCAGCCGCATCTCAATGATCGAATCGCAACCGTACCGAATACTCGTGAGAGTGTCGTAATATACACCGCTCTTGTGGAGATAACGCGGTTGATTGAGGCGGGTAAGTCCGAAGAGAATCGAGTCGCCGTAGCACAACGTGTCATATCGCTGCGAGTAAACTACCGGCAAGACCTCGATGTGTATCATTCGCGTACTGTCTCCAAAGCCGTTCGCAGTGCGCCAGCGACGTACATAGTCGCCGGAGTCGTAGATATCGCTCTTGTAAACGGTATAATCCGGGCCATACCAAGTGTACGGCGTAGCATCCGAACAGATGGTGATAGTGTCGCGGAATACATAGTTGTTATGGATGCGGAGAATAAGGCTGTCTATTGAGTCGCACCCGTGTATGTTAGGCAATACGCGGCCATATTCTCCCGGCATGGAGAGATAATCAATATCTTGTTTCGGCAAGCCGTTCTCTACCCAGGTATGAACCCAAGTGTAGGGTGTGTCGGTGATGTTGATGTCCTCGTAGCGGTAGCGTGTCGGGAAACCAGGCCATACTTGCAGGTGGAGCGTGATGACGCTGTCGCACCCATTGACGGCCGGAACGGTGTCGCGGTAGATGCCGGTCGCAGTATGGAAACCATGCAGCAATACGGAGTCTCCTGCACAGATTGTATCATACAAATGAGTCTCATAAGTGCGATGGAAGTTCACACAGAGCACGTATATGCTATCGAGAAGAATACGTGTCTGGAGGGTGTCGGCATAGAAAGCCGTGTCATCCGCCATCGGTGTATTGTATGTTTGAGTATATCCGGTGAACCATGTATGATTGCGCGTCTTGTCAGGCCGGTCACATACATCGATGGTGTCGCGGAAGACGTGCGTCTGATGAACTGTGAGGTAGAGACTGTCGATAGAGTCGCAACCATGGATGCTTGGCATCACAAAGGTATAGAGACCGGTAGCGCGGAGTGTATCAACAGAATCCACTGGCAGGTTGTTCTCCGTCCATGCGTGGTGCCACAAGTAGGGGATCTCGCGATCGGTAATCATCACTTCCTTGGGCTTGGTAATGATGCGCGGATGGACGGTCAGTTTAAGGGTGATAATCGAGTCGCAACCATTAGCGGCCATGACGGTATCGTAATACGTGCCGTAGTTCTTCACCCATCGCTCGATAAAGGAGACATTGTCGCGCAGATGAAGATCGAAACGCACGGAGTCGTCTTCACATATCGTACGATAAATAGTGGTGTCTCTATGCAGACGATAGTTGACGCAGAGGTCGTAGATGCTGTCGCGACGATCATACGTGATGAGCGAATCCACGTAATGACGGGCCACGGTGTCTTTGTCGCCTACGGTGAAGAACTGCTTGTAACCGGTCTCAGGCCATATATGCGTATGGGTCTTGCCGGCAACTGTACAGATATCTACGGTGTCGCGGAAATAGTATGCCGTGTCCACAATCAGATGCAGCGGGTAGATATACATACATGTGTCGCCCAACGAACTGGTGTCCGGCGATGGAGCGATAGAGTCGTATGTGCCGGTGTAGTAACGCCATGCACCGCCCCACCAGATAGAGTCGCCTAACAGACGGTGCGCCGTGGTGTCTTTATGATACAGTGGAAGCACCTTGATATGCCATCTGGTTATGCTGTCGCATGAATAAGCATCGTTGGCGTACGTGTATTGATGGTGCTCATCCCTCCAAGTAGAAGGCATGGGTGTGTGCTGCTCGTAGAGCGTGTCCTTGTAGAACCACGTCGTGTCATCACCGCGTCCCCAGAAGAGTCGAAGCGAATCGCCCGGACAGAGGTAGAAATTGGTATCTACGACCAACTTCTGGCTCGGGCGAACGATGATATGATGGAAATACTCATGGTTGCAATCCCAGACGATGGTGTCGGAGGTGTACATCACGCCATGGTATTTACCCTGCCATTTATCAGCCCATTTGCCGCCGTCATTACCCAAGAAGGCCGGTGTGATGGTGTCGCCTAACCAAACGTGGTGGGCTTTGATGCTGTCTTCGCAGATAAAGGTAGAGTCATTATGCGTGAGCTTGGGAATAATGGTCAGGTGGCCTTCGATGATGGAGTCGCAGCCGCATAGTGTCGTGTCTAAAATATGGCGGAAGTCGCCTTCTTGCCACAACGTATCAGGATTGATGCGACCTACAATAAGCGGCAACTGATACTCGCAGAGCGTCGTGTCAATGCGGATGTTGTAAAAGGTGTCGATCTTGATGGTTACGTGGAAGACAGAGTCACAAGGTTGTTCGTGTGTGTGCGGGATGACCTCTACGCGGTCAACGAAGGTAGTGTCGTTGAAATAGAGTGAGTCGCGCCACAATGCACCTTTGTTCTTACATCCGTGAACAACGATGGTGGTGTCATACGGGTGGACGATGGTGAGGTCCATTCGGTAGATCTCGAGGATATAACCTAAATCATCGTAAACGGTGTCGCGGAAGGAACCTGTGGTATAGAGCGTGTCCGGGTCGTGCGTCAGACGAGGATGCTCCCATACGAACGGATATCTCTTATCCGGGTGAACGTCTGCACCGGTGTCATTGGAGCAGATAAAACGCTCGTCTCCGAGTTCTTGAATGACGCGCAGGATGCTGATGCTGTCGCATCCCGCAGGACCTACACTGTCTGTAGTGAAGCGGTATTCGCCGCCTGAAGTGATGTGCATCCCGTTCCAGTCAATCGACTCGCCGTCCTGAAGAACGACGGTCTCGGTATGCGTTTTGCGCGATGAGACATACACTTCGACATAAACGGTGCTGTCACATATGGTACCATCGACATGCATACGGATGGTGTCGCGATAAAGCGTATCCTTTGCCATGTTGCCCTCGCCGTACATCACTCCGTGAATCTTCTTGGGAGAACCTTCGCATACATAGTAGCGCTCCGTGGATGTCGGCGCGGGATCAATGGTCAGGTTCAGACGGTAGATACTATCCGTGTTGTTGACTGATTGATAGCGATATTCATATTGTTTTGTCTGACCTACGGTGTGTTGAAGGGCATCGTTGATATGCTCGCTCGGGCCTCTTAACCAATAGAACGGCAAGTCGAGTTCGCATATAGTGGTGTCTTGTTCGTACAAATAGGTCGGATATACGAGTAGTACCAACTGTTCCTGGTTACGGCATGTACCTTCTGCGGCCTCGTAGTGATTATACGTGCCGGCTGTCGTAATGACGGAGTCGCGTACCGTTCCGCCCAAACGGAAATGCCATGTATAGGGTAATTCCGTATCCGCAATCTTCACGGTGTCGCTCAGGAACAATGCGGTGTTGAAATGCAGGTAGGCCTTGACGATGCTGTCACAACCAAAGACGGTATGAAGGTCGGAGATGATCGTAGTGTCCTCGTAATATTCTTTTCCTTGGTAACGAATGGATGCTCCTATCTCGCCGCATGTATAGAGATGGCGTACAATCGTATCCGGGTAATTGGTATGAACCGTCAGTTTCAATACGAAGATGGAATCAATACTATTCGTGCCGGCTTTGTACACCGTATCGGTATAGGTAGTGGTGGTAGTCGGTGAATAGTCATGACCGCGCCAGGTGTAGACGTCTCCGTCGCAGATAGAGTACTGCGTAGTGAACATGTTTGTTTGAGGCGTAGCGGCAATCACGCCAACACCTAGGGTGTAGGTGCTGTCGCAACCGTATTGGTTGGTGTGAGCGTCGATATAGAAACCGTCTCCGCTGATAGCTTGACCATGCCATAAGAGTGTCTCGCCTTGTACGATGGTCGCCGTGTCATGACGATAGAACGGAGTGACTTTGTCAAAGTTCACGCGCACAATACTGTCACAACCGGTACTCGAGGTAATCGTGTCATATACCACGGTGGAGTTGGTTAGTACTTGACCTTTCCAGGTGGTCTCACCGCAGAAGGTAATGGTCTGAATGGTGCGCTTGACAGGGGTGACGGTGAGAACCAACTCATAGATACTGTCTTTGCCTGCGCGGGTCTCGTAGGTGTCAAAATAATGACTCGTTCCCGGTTGCCCGCTTAGGTTACTCATTCCACGCCAACTGAAGTCCTCGCCCTCACAGATGGTATAGGTCTCCACAAAATGGTAATCCGTCTCGTTTTTCGTGAGTATCAATCGGTAGATATCCTGACAACCGGTCTCTCCGTTCGGACTCGTGAATTCATAGGTGCCCGGAGTGCTGAAGACATCCGTCTTCTCCACGCCGTTGTCTCTGTAGGTCCAGGTGTATCCGCCTTCTTTGCTCAGACTGGCATTGGTGATATATACCTGACTCGGAATGCGTTGGATATGAAGATGATAAAGCGTGTCGCAACCGGCTTTGTCGTAGAAATGACCTGCTTCCGTATAGGTCTTGCCGTTAAAGGAAAGTACTTCGTCGCCGCAAAGAACGAAAGAACTGTCCACTTGTGCCAACTCGCGCACGCTCAGATGCAAGCGGTAGAAATTGAAATTGCCGCCTGGCTGTTGCTCTGCATTCGAGAACTCACCGCTTTGACTGGCACGGATGCCATGCCACTCGATGGTTTCACCCGGGCAGATAGTTGCTGTCGAATCGATGGTGTCCACATGGTTGACGGTGAGAATAAGCATCTCTGTGGAATCACAACCGAAGTGATTGGTCGTGGTGTAGAAGGATACACCGGTCTCGCGATAGGTCACGTTATGCCATACATATTCATCGCCGGCATTAATCTGATGAACGTAGCGGATGGTATCCGGGGTGACTACGTTCAGCGACAACACAACCGTAGAATCGCAACCGTCTTGCTTGAAGACATGCGTGTAAACGCCGCTCTCCGTCAGGAGCTGGTCGCCGAAAGTATAACTACTGCCGCGACAAATCGTCTGGTTGATATGGGTCTCCGGAATATAACGTACGGTAAGGTTAAGGACATGCTCAATGCTGTCATTACCAGCCGCATCTTTCTCTATCTCCACAAAGCGACCGCTCTCATGACGCGCTTTACCGCGCCAGATGAATGTCTCATTCGGACAGATAGTCACCGTCGAATCATCGCGTATCACCTCGCGATCGACATACAGCGTGAGGATGCTGTCACAACCCGTGAAAGTGGTATAAGCGATGGAGTAGGTTCCGGGAGCGGTGATGGGCTGACCGCGATATGTCTGAGGGAATGTAACGAAACTGATACGTTCTGTCCATGCATAGGTCGGATGAACCGTCAGCTCCAATACAATCAGGGAGTCAATCTCTTGGGTGCCGCCGACAAGGACTGTATCTACGTATCGCCCGCTGATACTGTAGTCTTTGCCCCGCCAGGAATAAGGAGTGCCGTCGCATGTCGTCGCGCGCTCGGTGCGGATAGGAATCGTCGCCGTGCCCGCTTTCACCCCTACACCCAACGTATAGATGCTGTCGCAACCGGAACGTGTAAGATGCTTGTCTTCGTATTGACCGCTACTCGTGATCGTTTGACCGTGCCAAATCAAAGTCTCGCCCGGTACGATGGTGGCTGTGTCGTGCTGTAAGAACGGGATACCTTTGGCCAGAATAGTAGTGACGATACTGTCGCAACCGTATTGGACGCCGGTAAAGGTGTCGATCAATGTCTGAGACTCCGTGTATGTTTGACCTTTCCATGTGATACTACCGCAGAATGGAATGGTCTGAGTCACGCGCTTCACCGGCAGGACGGTTAATGCCAAATGGTAGATACTGTCATAACCGGCAAGCGTCTTGTAACGGTCGTAGTAGTCGGTAGTCGTACCTACACCCTGACGGTTAAGATGTTGTTTGCCTCGCCACTCGAAATCTTCGTTCTCGCAAATGGTGGCTGCACTGTCAAAACGGTAACTGGTCTCATCCTTCCGTAAGATCAATCGCCATATGTCGTTACAACCTGTCTCGGGGTTCTGAGTCGTGTACTCATATACGCCCGGAGCGGTCAAGGTGTCCGTCTTTACTGCGCCATCCAACTGGTATTGCCAGTAATACGGATGGGTGGCATCCAGGTAACCTGTCTGTTGATGCAGTTGCGATGGGTGCTTGGTGATGATGATTTTATAGGTGGTGTCGCTGCTGTACGAATTATAATACGTGCCGGCGTTGCTGTACACTTGGCCGTTGAACGTCACACTCTCATCATCGCATAGAGTGAAGCTGCGGGTTAATTCTACCGTGACATGAAGACGATAAATACTGTCGCAACCGTCTTGGGTCTTGTAGATGCGTTCGTACGAACCGCCTGTCGCAATGGTCGTGTCGCACCACGCAAACGAGGTGCCGGCCTCTAACTGACGTTCCTCGTTCTTAGAGAAAGACGGGAACACATTCACTACATAGCGGATGATGCTGTCTGCGCCCGGATCGGTAACAAGCAGCGTGTCGTATAAAATCGTGTCCTGGTACACAGGTGTCTGACGCGTGTCAATGGTGATAGCGTCACCGGGGCACATCTTGTAATGGCGCGTCTCGATAATGCCATCCTCGGCGTGAACACGCATTACGGCTGCTGCGGCCAACAGCACGCAACTGATTATATAGAAGGATTTTTTCATACTAACTAACATCTGATCTCTAACATCTGATCTCTAACATCTGATTACTGATAGCACATACAGCCATGGTGCATACCCGAACGGGCGGTACGGCTACCACCGATCATATACGTGATTTTTGCGCCCGCAAAGAACGGAACAGTACGACTCGGGCTGTTGATGGTGTTCAGGTAGGGATAGACGGTCGCTTTTGTGGCGTCACTCGGGTTCGGCACTACCTGACGCTGAGTGGACTCCCAACCTTTGGCTAAATTATTCAGACCGTATTCGAAATAAAAACTCAGTTTCATCACGTGGCACAAACGGCTGTAAGAAGGCATCGAGGAGAGTAAGTCGTAGCCTATTTCGCCGATGATAGAAACACCGATGTTGAGACGATTGTCCTGACGGTTCTCGAACTTGTAATCCGTGTAACCACGGTCAGGCATGTTCTCAAATATCACGGGACGGTAGTCGTCATTCATCGCTTTCAGTGCGTACACGCCCGTCGCGCGCGACGAAGAAGACAACGCGTAACTCAACTTAAGTCCGGCGCCGACATGAAAACCGTACTTGTAGTATCCGAACAACACCGGGATATCCAGAAAATTCCATTGAATCTCATCCGTCTGATTCACATCATAGATAAAGAGAGCAGATTTACCTTGTGTGTCCAAACCGCGATAAGGATCATAGATAGCATCGTCCGGAGAGGTGTTGCGGTCATACGTGCTGTACGGATCCAACTGCAGTTTCGAACGATGAAAACTCATCTGAACGCCTACATTCGCCCAGAGACCGCTGTTGCGGTATTCGTATCCGACTCCTACACCGCCGCCTAAGTCGCCGACAGGTATCACCCCGCGAGCGCGCGTATCAAGTATCGAATAACCTACATGACCGCTTACATAACCGAAATGGTAATGATCGCCGGCTAAAAGACCTCCACGGCGACGATGTGTCTGCCCCCATGCAGGTAAGCCAATGGTCAATGCCGCTAACAGCGCACAAATCATAAGCGTGCGACTTCGCGGCAGGGTAAAATAGTTGCTCTCTTTCATATGTGTTGTCTGTGATTTCTTTTGTTTTTCGCACGTCCATGTGTGTGCGCATCGTATATACGTGTATATAAACGGCGTGCAAAAGTACTGCTTTTTTTCGACATATGCAAATTTTCCAAGAAAAAACGTGTTTAAATTTTTTTGGCATAATATTTGTCCATAACTCCGCGAATTAAATACTATGCCTCAAAATCGCCTTACGACACTAACTCTGTTTTTGCTTCTTCTGCTGCCTTTATTCGGGAAGAAGCGACCAGTTGTGCCCGATTCGCTACGCACGCTGAATATAGGCGTTAATGGCGTTATTTTAAGCATGCAGCGTGTGGAAGGTGGTTCGTTTATGATGGGCGCGACATCGGACCAGTACGACCCGGATACCTATACTAACAAACCTGCGCATCTTGTTTTTCTTTCTCCGTTTTATATAGCTACTACTGAAGTTACCAACCGGCTCTGGCGCGCGGTAATGAATGAGCGCGAAATGCTCGATCTGTCCGGTTATCCGGACCACCCTGTTGCTTTCGTCTCGTGGCACGAAGCGCAAGAGTTCATACGGCGGTTAGATAGTATTACCGGCATGCCTTTTCGGCTTCCCTCTGAAGCGGAATGGGAGTTTGCTGCGCGCGGTGGTGAACAAAGCAAGCACTTCCGTTTTGCCGGATCGAACGAAGCAGACACGGTGGGGTGGCTTTACCCTTTAGCGGAACAATGGACGCATCTTGTAGCACGCAAACTGCCCAACGAACTCGGACTTTACGACATGACGGGCAACGTAGCGGAATGGTGCCAGGATATCTACGGCCCGTATCAACTCTCCACGCGTCCTGATCCTTGTGGAGCGGATACCGGCTCTTTCCGCATTGTGCGGGGCGGCAGTTACGATAATTGTATTGCCAATAGCCATCTGTCCGTCCGATGTTGGTACGAACCGGAGACATCCGTCGGATATATAGGTTTTCGTGTGGCGATGACTTTACCGAATGATCCGGCAGCGTCCTCCCGTTTAACGCGAGGAGCGACATCCGACGAGGAGAACTATCTACCTCTCACTCAGAAGATTCGTCTCAAAGGTCGTAGACTGCCTTTTTCCCTTGTCCCGGGCGACGAACCCTATTATATATCCGAGGAGGTAAGTGCTGCACTATGGGAAAAGGTCATAGGCTTCGAGCCTCCCGCTAAAGAACATGGTGTGGCTATCGGCATGTCGCAGCAAGAGCGTGTTCGTTTTGCGGAACTATGCAGTCGTATAGCCAACAAACCGCTGTCTGTTGCCACGATAGCCGAAGTAGATAGTGCGTTAGCACACGGTGTTATTGTCCTTCCAAAAAGCCATAAAAAAGTACGTTCTGTTAGAGCAACGCAGCGTAGCCGCAGAACCCGCGAAAAACTCTCTCCTTGGGCTGAACTCATCGGCGTCAAAATCAAGCAACCGGACGATCCTGTTCTCTTGGATTTTAAAGGCGATGCCAATGAAAAACTCCCGCTACGCCTTGTTCTGAGGTAGTGATGGGCTACAAAAAGTACCAGAAAAAATGGGAAATGAAAATTAAAAAAGTGGAATTTTAGCCACTTTTTTAATTTTGTATAAATCATTGAAATACAAGTAGTTGCAGCGATATGAAAGCAACAAAGTCTAGGATGCCTCTGAAATGCCTCTTTTGCGCCCCTTATTTTGCTCCCTTTTGCTTAGGATTTTCCGTTTATTTGCAATTTTCGTCACTCACTCGAAGCAATTTTGTTCCGCAATTTGGCATAATTCCATTTGGGAAGAAGGCGAAGTTTGATTTTAAAATATGACACATATAAAAATACATTAAGGCACATTTTTTGCTATAGAAAAATGAACGATTTGCGTTTATCGGTGTATGCAGTAGTGAGAGCGCACTCAGAAAACTGAATATTAACCGATAAAGATTCAACCAAAATGAATAGAAAGTATTTGATTATTGCAGTAGCAGTTTTAGCACTGGGCTGCATCGGGACACTTCAAGCGTTCACCCATTTGGAAACGCAAGAACCCCAAGAAATCCGCGGTATTGTTGTGGATGAGTACGATGCCGCATGGTACGAACAACAGCAAACATTGTGGCTCAAGAAGGCACAAGCCAATCCTACTGACGAGCACGCATGGGAGCAGTGCTTCAGCGCGGCACGTTATGCCGATATGCTCCAAGAGCAGTATGGAATGACCGACCGCAAAAAAGCTGTATTGGACGAGATGGCGAAACATATCCCTAACTCGTTTACGTATAACCTCGCCATGTACCAAACAAAACGTGATATGTACGGCGAGGACGCAAGTCCGTGGGCAGAAAAGGCATTGCAACAGATTCCGGAAAACATCGGTCGTCAAGATGCATCCATGCTTATCGCTTATCTGGAGATGAGCGGCAAATGCTTCAGCGATAAAAAGACACAAGAGACCAGCCATGAACTCATCGAGTTGCTGTACAAAAACAACGCTTACCCAAGTTATTTGCTCCGTTATGCCGACAATTGTATGCGCGGCATGGAGGAAAACGCACTATACTTCATTAACGGCGATGTGCCTTGGTATGGATCGCGTATTCTGCAAGAAGCCTTGGATTTGCACAAAGACAAGAAAGTAATTCCTATTTCGTTCCTTGCTATACCAGCCTATCGTGACGCTCTCTGTCAATCGCTTGGCATTAAGCCATTTGAAGCCAAAGAGAATTACGATTCCATAGATAATTTGTACCATGAGGTGTTAGAATATATCATCAATAAGAGCAAGCGTCCGGCATACTTCTCGCCGCACTTCAATTCTTCACAAGCCGATGATTTTCCTTTGAAATTATATAACGAGGGGTTGGTATTCCGTTACTCGGCAAAGCGCTATGACAATATGGCTGTAGCCCAGCGGAATGTGGAAGAGAAATATCACTTGGAGTATCTGTTGGAGCCGCAGTATGTCAACGAGGAGCAATGGCAAGGCAGTGAACGCATCCAACTCAACTATATGGTCATGCTTGCACCGGTAGTAAAAAACTACAAGCAAGCAGGTGACACATTGCACGCCAACCGACTGGCACGCTATCTAAGTGCAGCCGTTACGAGAACGTCGCTTCCGCAAGAAGAAAAACAAAAGTATTTCAACCTACTGAGCGACAAGAAATGATAGCACTATTTGTAAACTATAAATCTCTTTCCGACGGGCAACTCATGGAGCGTGTTCGTCGGAAAGACGATGAACAGGCATTCGCGGAAATCTATCGCCGCTATGCCCGATTGCTGCAAGGTTTCTTCTTCCGTAGGTTAGGCGGTGACGAGGAGCAATCATCGGATCACATGCAAGACACGTTCTTGAAAGTGTGGTCTTCACGGTGGAATTATTCAGACGGACAATCGTTCCGCACCTGGATATTTACCATAGCCTACAATCTTTGCAAGAACACATATAGGCAAAATCAGCATGAGCAAGAGTATCTTGATTCGCTTCCGACGGACGAGCCGATTGCAGAAGACAGCACCCCGCTGAAATTGGATGCAGCAACATTTGATAGTGCTTTACAACAAGAACTCGCCCGTCTCAATGAGGCGCAACAAATGTTGTTTGAACTTCGATTTACGCAGGAGTTAACCGTACCGGAAATAGCCGCAATTATTGACATTCCGGAAGGCACTGTCAAATCGCGCCTCAATACATTAACTAATTATCTACGACTAAAATTGAAAGATTATGAATAAGACTTTTGAATCCCAACTATCAGCTTCTGCGCGTCGTATGCGCAAGCAATCGGAAAGTAATCTCTCTATTTCCGAGACGATTGTCATTCCGCAAAAACACACCCGTTATTGGGGCTGGATAGCGACACCAGCTGCCGCTGCCGTTGGTCTGCTGATAGGACTTTTCATTCATCGCCCGGCAGAGCGTCAAGACAAATTCTCTGTACCCGTTGTAGTTGCTTCCGACAATTCCGGTCATAGCATTGTGGAAGACGGTACGGATTATAGTTTGTTAGTATCGCTATAGCACAACACATTTGTTTGCAGAGCCACTTCATTGTTTGTTGTGGCTCATGTTTTTTTCAAAAAAAATGCACTTCCTTTGTAAGATTTGGGCGGGAAAATCGTATTACATATAGAGAGCCTATATAAAAGGTTACAGAACCAAACATGACGCACGAGCAGTTTACGCAAATATATTTGCCGTTCAGCGGAAAGATGTATGCACTGGCATACAACTTGCTCCGTAACCGTGACGAGGCGCGAGACTGCGTGCAAGATGTATACTCCGAGTTATGGATCAAACGGGACACGATAGAACCCGACAAACCACCACTTCCGTATGTTTTAACGATGGTGCGAAACAACTGCCTTGACCGTCTCAAGTCCAGAAGTGCACAAGCAGATGACGAAACCCTTGAGACGCTTTTAGACCACAACACCGAAAATCAGATTGAAGCGGCAAGTGACCTCAACGCAGTAATACAACTGATTGACAAACTGCCAAGCGACCAACAAATTATTTTACGGTTACGCACCATTGACGGACTGGAGATCGAACAGATACAAGAACTGACCCATTTCAGTCGCGAAAACATTTATACCTTGCTATCGAGAGCAAGAAAAACATTAAAAGAACTGACTGCAAAACTATGACATACAACATGACCATAGAACAAATCAAATCGTTACTCGCTCGTTTCTACGAGGGGCAAACGACACCGGAAGAAGAAAGGCTGCTGGCTGATTTCTTCCGTCGTGAGGATGTGCCGGAAGATTTGCAGGAAGACAAGCAACTCTTCCTATTGCTTGCACAGACATCCGACCAAGAGATGCCGCAAGACATAGCCGAGGAAATCACCGCTTTTGTGAACAACCTCGGGCAAACGAAGATACAACCACTTATCCCGGAAGACAAACAGCGCAAAGGTGTGATCTTCCGTTTGAAAACACCTCCGAAGATGTGGTATCGCGTAGCGGCGACGGTGGCTATTCTTCTCGCGATAGGTGGCGGCATGTTCGTGCATCAGCAGCGGACAATAGCAACAGACCCATTCCGCGATACATGTAGCACACCGGAAGAAGCTGCGGACGCGATTTTGTATGCCAATGACATCATAAACCGTTCCTTTGTATGCCAATGACATCATAAACCGTTCCGCTGCTCCGTTCTTGCGCTCAACGATGATTGCAACCGAGCAAGTGAACGACATCAATGAGACATTAGGAAAAATCCAACCGTATATTAACCAATAAATTACACTGATATGAAAAAGATTTTATTAGTAGCAGTCATCGCCCTTTGCGGCATCGCTGCACAAGCCCAAAATAAGATATTTGAAAAGTACGCCAAAATGGAAGGCGTAGAATATGTTTGCATCAACAAATCTTTGATAAGTAGTGGACTGTCTTTCTTGGCAGGAGGAGGTCAAGTTACTTATGACAGTCTTGCTGTTAATGGCACAGATTTAGGAGAGTTTGCCAATTTCAACCGTATGCTTATCATCACCGCCAAAGGCGACAAGATGCAGACGCTCTACAATGATATGATGCGTCTAACGAAGCAAAAAGATTATGAGATTCTCATCGAGTCACACTCTGCCGACAACGACGATGCCGTCATTTTCTCCAACACCAAATCCGACCCAAACGAGTTTATCATCTGCAACATCCGTGAGGAAGATTGCTCGGTGGTGGTCTTGCTCAAAGACAAATAATCTGCTCTTTTCCATAAAGAAGGCTTTGTAGCGACCGTTCTACGGCTATCAAAGTATTTTCGCATAAAGTTTCTCCATACAATAGTATGTAGAACGGTTGCTCTATGCCCTTTACCCAATAAAAAACAGACAAACAATGAAACACACTATACTTTTCGCGGCGATGCTCTGTGTAGCAATGACCGCAACGGCAAACAATGCCAAAATATCCGGTCGTATCAAAGATGCAAACGACAAGTCAGCCATCATCGGCGCAACCGTCTTGCTGATGCAGGACACGGTGCAGATAGCCGGAACCACGACAGACAACAGCGGCAAATTCACCATTGATGCCGGAAATGGTGATTATATCTTGGAACTTTCTTATATCGGTTATGAAACAATCCGCATGGCTCTTACTGTGAACGGCGATACCCACATCGGCGACATCCTCATGCAAGAAGGCGCAACGGAACTGGGTGAGGTGGTTGTGGAAAGCCAAGCCATTATTCAGAAAGTGGACAGGCAGATTTTGCTACCATCCAAAGAGCAGATGCTGGCTTCGTCGGATGGTGTTTCCCTGCTACAGAACTTGCAGATTCCGCGTATCGTGATCAGTCCGATTGACAATTCCGTCAAAACGCTTTCTGACGAAAGTGTGCAGTTACGCATCAACGGTGTAGAGGCAAGCACATCGGATGTGAAAGCCATCAATCCGAAAGATATTATCCGCATTGAGTACCACGACCAACCGGGTGTGCGATATATCGGTGCAGCGGCTGTG
>CADBVL010000009.1 GCA_902798015.1 uncultured Bacteroidales bacterium | reverse complement strand
GACAGCGGAAATATCATGCCGCCGAAGACAACGTGGTTTGAACCGAAGTTACGCTCGGGGCTGGTTGTTCATGAGCTAAATTAGAAATTTAAATTGAAAATTAGAAGAAACATATTATTCCTTTGCACGTTGTGCATTGCGGGATTGTCTCTGTCCGGTTGCAGTATTCAGCAGCGTGTGAAGCGGGCGGATAAGAAGTTCGCTATCGGCGAGTATTACACCGCCGCTGATCTCTATAAGCAGTGTTACAGCCGGTTGAATACCAAAACCGACCGTGCGCTGAAAGGATACGTAGCTTTCAAGCAAGGCGAATGTTATCGTATTCTGAACAACCCCCGTGCCGTCAATTGTTATCAGAGTGCATTACGCTGCAAATACCAAACGCAGGACTCTATCATCTTCTTGAATGCCGGCCTGGCATTGCAGTACCAGGGCAAATACAAAGACGCGGCCAAGAGTTATGAACTCTATCTAGAGTCGCATCCGGACAGTTATGTCGCGCAGGCGGGCAAGTACGCATGCAACAAGATCGACGAGTGGAAGAAAGAGGGTTCGCGATACAAAGCAAGCGAGGCGAAGGAGTTTAACCAGCGACGCACGGGCAACTTCGCGCCAATGTTTATCGGAAACCAAACAGACGCACTCATGTTCACCAGTAACCGTCAAGAAAAGCAGACGGGTACTAAGAAATTCAAACGGCCGAGCAACGTAACGGGCCAGCAGCTCTTTCAGTTATACCAGACGCGTAAGAATGCTGCAGGAGAATGGAGCGAGATCACTTTGGCGGAAGGACTGTATGGTTCTGCGGAAGGAGACCAACAACAGAATGACTCGACCGACAAACAAGCCGGCAATGCCGAGATTGGTGTTTGCAGTTTTACCAAAGACGGCCGCACCATGTATTTCACATACTCCAAGCCTATTAACGGAAAAGATTTAGGTGCCAAGATTTACCGCAGCGAGCGTGCGAGCGGTGAATGGAGCGAGCCGCAGGAAGTGAAGCTCTTTGCAGACAGTTCCATCACCGTGGGTCATCCGGCATTGAATGCGACGGCTGATACCCTTTATTTCTCAAGCGATGCACCGGGAGGCGAAGGAGGTAAAGATATATGGATGGCGGAATTGGACGGCAATGCGTGGGTAAACGCCCAACCTATGGGAAAAGGTATCAACACCCCGGCCGATGAGATGTTTCCATATGTACATGAAGACGGTTCATTGTTCTTTGCATCCAATGGTCATCCGGGTTACGGCGGATTAGATATCTTCAAGGCCTTCCGGGATACAACACGCAAAGACACGACCGTGTGGGTGCTGTATAATATGGGACCGACCTTCAATGGCGTCGGTGATGACTTCGGAATTACCTTTGCCGGAAACAGTCAGGACGGCTTCTTCTCCTCCAATAAAGGAGATAAAAAAGGCTATGACAAGATCTATCGGTTCTGGTTGCCGGAGATGGAATTCATCGCAGAAGGAACAGTGAATGACGAGTTAGGCAATCCTATCTCGGATGCCAAGTTACGATTGGTCGGTAGCGACGGAACGATCAGCAAGGTAAATGCCCGCCGTGACGGCACATATAAGATCAAGCTTAAGAAAGACGTGAAGTACGTCATGTTGGCGACCGCTCGCGGGTTCCTGAATGCCAAGCAACAATGGAACACTTTGGATCTGAAAGACAGCAAGACCTACACGATGGATTTTGCATTGAGTCCGATCAGCCGACCGGTAAAGATGGATAATATCTTTTATGAATTCGGTCGTTGGGAACTGACCAAAACCTCCGAGACGGAGTTAGACCGTCTGGTGAAGTTACTGAATGACAACCCGAATATCACGATAGAACTCTCGGCGCACACGGATTTGGTTGGCAACGAGCAGTTCAACCTTGAGTTGAGTCAGAAACGCGCCCAGAGTTGTTGCGACTACCTGATAGCGCACGGCATTGAGAAAGAACGCATGACGCCTGTAGGGTACGGCAAAAGCAAGCCGGTAATCGTAGATAAGGCCCTGAACAAGCAGTATTCATGGCTGCCGATAGATCAGGCTTTGGACGAGACCTTTGTATTAAGTTTGCCGGCTGACAAACAGGAGATATGTAACCAGATCAACCGACGGACAGAATTCAAAGTGGTGAAAACAACCTATAATTTGTATTGACGCTCGGAATGCTACTCTTCGGGGTACCGGCCCCCTGCCTACGAGTTTTGGGGCACCCATTCCCCAAAACAGGCCCCCGAGAGAGTACATTCCTCGCTAAGTGAGGAAAATAATAAAATTATGCAACAGTATTTAGACTTGTGCAGACGGGTGCTGGAAGAAGGCACCGTAAAACATGACCGCACCGGAACGGGTACGATATCCGTATTCGGTCATCAGATGCGCTTTAAAATGGAGGACGGCTTTCCATTGCTGACCACGAAGAAGCTGCATTTGAAGTCCATCATCTACGAGTTGTTGTGGTTCTTGCAGGGCGACACGAACGTGAAGTATTTGCAGGAACATGGCGTGCGTATATGGAACGAGTGGGCTGATGAGAACGGTGAGTTGGGACCGGTGTACGGTCATCAATGGCGTTCGTGGCCGGATTACAACGGCGGTACGATAGACCAGATAGCCAATATCGTGGAGATGATCAAGAAGAAGCCAGACAGCCGTCGTATGATGGTGAGTGCATGGAATGTAGCGGAAGTGGAGAAGATGGCTCTGCCACCATGCCACTGCCTGTTTCAGTTCTATGTAGCAGACGGGAAGTTGAGCCTGCAGTTATACCAGCGTAGTGCGGATATTTTCCTGGGTGTACCGTTCAATATTGCGAGCTATGCCCTACTCCTTCAGATGATGGCACAGGTCACGGGTCTGCAGTGCGGTGATTTTGTGCACACGTTAGGCGACGCACACATCTACCTGAATCACTTGGAGCAGGTGAAGTTACAGTTGACGCGCGAACCGAGAGCATTACCACAAATGATTATTAACCCTGAGGTAAAGGACTTGTTCAGTTTTCAATTCGAGGATTTCAGTCTTCAGAATTATGATCCCCACCCTCACATTGCCGGAGTAGTAAGCGTATGATCAGTATTATAGTCGCAATCGCGGAGAATTATGCCATTGGCAAGAAAGGTGACCTATTGTGCCACATGCCGTCGGATTTGAAACATTTCAAAGAGATCACCAGCGGCAGAACGGTGCTGATGGGAGAACGTACGTTCCTCTCACTACCCAAACATCCGCTACCTAATCGTCGCAATATCGTTCTGACAGACGTGAAGGGAAAGACCTTCGAGGGCGCCGAGACGGTATATTCATTAGACGAGTTGGTAGCCAAAGTAGGCAACGATGAAGAAGCGTTCGTAATAGGCGGAGGAATGGTGTACCGCCAGATGATGGAACGCGCAGATAAATTGTATATCACTCACATCCATCATTCATGGGACGATGCCGACACCTTCTTCCCGGAGATTGATCCGAAGATATGGAAACAGATCAGCGCAGAGAAACATTTTGCTGACGAAAACAATCCTTACGATTATACCTTTGCAGAGTACGCTCGTATATTCCCTTTGGAGTAACTCGCCCCCTGCTCGACGACTCTCGCGTTCCCCATCCGCTCGAGACGACTCCAAGAGGGAACATACTCGCTTAGAAAAATTAAGAAAAATAATAATATGGCAGACGATAAGAAGATTATTTTCTCGATGGTGGGACTGAATAAGAGTTTCGGTCCACAAAAACAGGTATTGAAAAATATCTACCTGAGTTTTTTCTATGGAGCCAAGATCGGCATCATCGGTTTGAACGGTGCAGGTAAGAGTACGTTACTGAAGATTATCGCCGGTATAGAAAAAGAATATCAGGGAGAAGTTGTTTGGAGTCCCGGTTACAGTGTGGGTTACTTGGAGCAAGACCCGAAACTGGATCCGAGCAAGACCGTGCGTGAGGTGGTACAGGAAGGCGTGCAACCCATCATGGACATGCTGAAAGAGTACGATGAGATCAATATGGCCTTTGGTGAGCCGGACGCAGACTTTGACAAGTTGTTAGCGAGACAAGCGGAGTTGCAGGATAAACTCGATGCAGCAGACGCATGGAACATTGACCAGAAGTTAGACAGGGCGATGGATGCGTTGCGTTGTCCGCCGGATGATGCGAGTGTGACAACCCTCTCCGGAGGAGAAAGAAGACGCGTGGCATTATGCCGTCTGTTGTTGCAACAACCGGACGTGCTGTTGTTGGACGAGCCGACGAACCATCTGGATGCAGAGAGTATTGACTGGTTAGAGCAACACTTACAACAATACGCCGGAACGGTGATCTGTATCACGCACGACCGTTATTTCCTGGATAACGTAGCAGGTTGGATTCTGGAGCTCGACCGCGGTGAAGGTATTCCTTGGAAAGGCAACTATTCTTCTTGGTTGGAACAGAAGACGAACCGCATGGCGCAGGAGGAGAAACAAGCGAGCAAACGCAGAAAGACTCTGGAGCGCGAGTTGGAGTGGATCCGCATGGCGCCGAAAGCCCGTCACGCGAAACAAAAAGCCCGTCTGGAGTCTTACGACCGTATGTTGAACGAGGAGCAGAAGGAGCGTGAGGAGAAACTCGAGATTTTCATTCCGAACGGTCCGCGATTGGGTAACAAGGTCATTAACGCCGAGGGTGTAGCTAAGTCGTTCGGCGACAAGTTGTTGTTTGAGGACCTCAATTTCATGTTGCCGCCGAATGGTATTGTGGGTGTGATTGGTCCTAACGGAGCGGGTAAGACAACCCTCTTCCGTATGATTATCGGTAGTGAGAAAGCTGATAAAGGCACGTTTAGTGTAGGCGAGACCGTGAAGATCGGTTATGTGGATCAGCAACATACGGACATTGACCCGAACAAGAGTGTTTTTGAAACCATCAGCGGCGGCACAGAGTATATCCGTGTAGCCGGCAGAGAGATCAATGCACGCGCTTATCTGAGCCGCTTTAATTTCACGGGCGCAGACCAAGAGAAGAAATGCGGTGTGCTCTCCGGCGGTGAACGAAACAGATTGCATTTGGCGCTGACCTTGAAGAGCGAGGCAAATGTGTTGCTGCTCGACGAGCCGACGAATGATATCGATGTGAACACGCTGCGTGCATTAGAGGAAGGATTGGAGAACTTCGCCGGTTGTGCAGTAGTGATCTCACACGATCGCTGGTTCCTGAATCGTATCTGCACGCATATATTAGCATACGAAGGCGACGGCAAAGTGTTCTGGTTCGAAGGCAGTTACTCCGAATACGAAGAGAACAAGAAAATGCGATTGGGCGAAGAAGCCTGCGAGCCGAAACGAGTTAAGTATAGAGGTTTAGGGGATTAGAGGGTTAGTGGATTAGTGGTGTTAAGGCGTGTTAGCACATATATTCGGCAGCGGGGGTTGTTGGAAAAAAACAAACCGGTGTTGGTAGCCGTGAGCGGTGGTGCAGACAGCGTTGGGTTGCTGGATGTATTGGTGCGCGCAGGGTATGAATGTATCGTAGCACATTGCAATTTTCATCTGCGCGGTGCAGAGAGTGACCGTGATGAAACGTTTGTCCGGGAGCTCTGCAAGCAAATGAACGTACCGGTATATGTGAAGGATTTTGACACGTTGGGCTACGCACGAGCACATGAGATAAGCGTGGAGATGGCAGCGCGGGAGTTACGTTACGCATGGTTCGACGAGGTTGCACAAGCAAATGGATGCCAGGCAGTAGCTGTAGCGCATCATCAAAACGACCAGGCAGAGACATTACTATTAAATCTGAAGCGTGGTACGGGTTTGAGAGGTTTGGCAGGAATGCGTCCGAAGAGTGCTAATTCGATGGTTCCTGAAGGTGTACCGATTGTTCGTCCTTTACTATGCACCACGCGGGACTATATTGAACATTACATGCGCGACAAACGGCATCTGAATTGGGTGATTGATAGTACCAACAGCGACACCACTATTGCCCGAAATGCCATTCGTGAGCAGTTGAAGCAGTACAGCAAGTCGGAGATCGAACATATCGCTCAAACGGCTGAATATATGCAAGGCTATGCAGACGTGCTGGACGGCAAAGAAACACGCGAAGCGGGAATTGTGCGGCTGTATGAAGAACTTCGCAAGTATAATTTTGCAGAAATTGATAAGATTTACGATGCGTTGCAACGTGGAGAAGGAGGTAAAGTATTCACGTCAAAGACCCATCAGGCAACTATAAAGAAAGGAAAATTATGCGTCACTTCGGTATTATAGGTTATCCGTTATTGCATTCGTTCTCGGCGAAATATTTCAATGAGAAATTTGCGACAGAACAGATAGACGCGGAGTATAGCTTAAAACCTCTCCCGCCCTCCCCTGAAGGGAAGGAGATCCGTATAGGAGATGAACATCTGTTAAATGAATTATTGGACAGTTTGGACGGTATGAATGTAACGATGCCGTACAAGCAAGCGGTTATACCGTATTTAGACCGTTTGGACGAGACAGCGGAGTCAGTGGGGGCAGTGAACGTGGTTCATCAGCGCGTAGGCTATAACACGGATTGTATCGGTTTTATGGAATCGTTGAAACCATTATTGCGCGAATACGACCGCAAAGCGTTGGTGTTAGGTACCGGCGGTGCATCGAAAGCGGCATGTTACGGATTGAAGAAGTTGGGAGTCACCCCTACTCTGGTGAGCAGAACTCCGAAAGAAGGCATGTTGTCGTATAAGGAACTGAATGAGGAAATTATGGCGGGACACACCGTGATTGTCAATTGTACGCCGTTAGGCATGCTACCGGATGTAAACAGTTGTCCTCCCATCCCGTACGAATTGATCACGCCGCGCCATTTGCTCTTTGACTGTGTATATAACCCGGAAGAGACTTTGTTTTTACAGAAAGGCAAGGCACAAGGGGCTACCATTCAAAACGGCATAGGAATGTTGCTGGGTCAAGCGAAAGCGGCCTGGGAGATTTGGAATCGGGAACAGCATATAACCTGCTTTTAATAAGCATATAATAAGGACATAATAAGGATAAAACACGAACAATAATTTATGAAGAAGTTATTTTTTGTACTCGCAGTAGTAATGATGGCATGCGGTATTCATGCACAAGTCATCGAAAAGAATGAACCGGCCCTGGTTTATTACTCGCCAAAGACGATTTTAGGCCTTGATTTCACGTACACGGTAGAGAAACAGGAGATGGGTCCGTATGCGCAATTCGCAGCAGACATGATAGGTGCGACGGATTTCGTGACGGAAAACAAGACCGTTTTCACTTTAGAGGGTGTTTCCATCCGAACCAAGACCGAGACAGATCTCAGTCGTCCGCACAAAGTAGTACCGGAAAAGGGACTGGATATCCAATTGTTGCGCCTGAATGATAAAAATTTGCTTGTGGGATATAATATCGCTGAAGAGGCAGTAAAATCCTCAGCCAGCAAACATCAAAGCAACACAAAAGAAGGAGCAAAGTCTAGGATAAGCAGCATATACGTAGCACCTTACCCTGAGGAAGTGCTGAAAGCAAGTTCACCACGGGCGCAGGCTTACGAGGTGGCGAAACAGATTTTCCATATCCGCGAGACGAGAATGTATCTGCTGAGCGGAGAAGCGGAGCACGCGCCTGCTGACGGTAAAGCGATGCAATTAGTACTGGAAGAGTTGGACAAACAGGAACGCGAGTTGACGGAGTTATTCGTCGGCAAACGCTGCAAACAGACCGAACACAAACACTTTCTGTTGGACAAGATCAACAAGCATACAGGACGTGAGAACACTGTTTTAAAGGATTATCTGTATTTCTCGGAGGAAAACGGCTTTACCAACAAAGAGAATGTCGATGCAGACTCCATCACAATCCGGATAGATCGCCACAATAAAGAATACAAAGTATCAGACCCGGACAAGAGAGGCAAAAAGAAAGGCGAGGCACTTTCGCAGATTTCGTATAATCTGCCGGGCGATGCGGATATACGTGTTATCTACAAGGGCCGTTTGTTAAGCGAGCGCCTTATACCTGTGGCACAGTTGGGTATCGATGTACCCCTTCCGCAGAGTTTGTTTACCGGAAAGGAGTTACCGAAGATCCGGTTTAACGAGAAGACAGGAAACATCGAGTCAATCACCAAGTGATTGAAATTGAAAGGAGAAAAGTGAAAGGTAAGATGATAAAACGTATTAAATATATTGTTTCGGGGGGTCTGTTATTCGTCCTATGTTCCTTGTCAGCGCAAGAGATTAATTGTACCGTGACGATCAATTCGGACATGATTGAGGGTACCAACAAACAAGTGTACGAGACGCTGAAAAAGAGTATAGAGGAATACATGAACCAGAACCGCTGGACGAACATGACGTACGCTGATCAGGAGAAGATCGAGTGCAGCATGCTTATTGTAGTGAAGCAGGTAGCAGGCGAAATGTACACTTGCGAGATGACGTTACAGAGCCGTCGTCCGGTGTACGGGACGACTTATACGACGCCTCTACTGAATTTCAAAGACGGAGCCTTTAACTTCACGTACAAAGAGTTCGATCGTCTGGACTGGCAACAGAACCAGTTCACGACTAACCTGACGGCGATGCTGGCATACTACTGCTATCTGATCATCGGCCATGACCAGGATAGTTTTCAGCGTCTGGGCGGCACCCCCTATTTTCTGCAAAGTGAGGAGATCGCCAATGTATGTCAGACAGCGTCGATGGACGGGCATGAACAGACGGGATGGCTGGCCTTCGAGAGCAACCGTAACCGCTATGCACTGATTCATAACCTGGTAGATGACGCGTTCAAGAAATACCGCAATTTTTACTATGAGTACCACCGCTTGGGATTGGACGAGATGAGCAACAATGTAGCCAACGGACGAGGACGTATCGCCGAAGGATTACCTGTACTGAAAGAAGCTTATCGTTCCCGTCCTGCAACGTACGTGATCAACACTTTCCTGGACGCCAAGTCAGAAGAGTTGGTAGATATCTTCCGCAAAGGTACTGACAAAGAGAAAAAAGCGGTGTATGAAATACTGACGGACATAGACCCGACGAGGGTTGGGACGTACGACAGAATAAATGAAAATTGAAAATTGAAAATTGAAAATTGAAAGGTAAATGTTGAAACATTTACATATACAGAATTACGCGCTGATAAGTCGTTTGGACATTGACTTCAGTCAAGGCTTTTCGGTGATGACGGGTGAGACGGGTGCCGGTAAGAGCATTATTCTCGGCGCGTTGGCATTAGTGCTTGGTGCGCGGGCTGATAGCAAGGCCATCACGGACGGCGAAGACAAATGCATCATCGAGGCGGAGTTTGATGAGGGTATCATTCGACGAGAGTTGTATGCCAACGGGAAAAGCCGGTCGTTTGTGGATGATAGCGTAGTAACCTTGCAAGAACTGAAGGGGTTGGCGAACAAGCTGATTGATATACATAGCCAGCACGCTAATCTGCTGATTGAGAATGCTGATTTTCAGTTGGAGGTGCTGGACGCAATCGCTCAGAACGATTCGTTACGCGAGGACTATAGTACGCATTATGAGGCGTATATAACGGCCGTTGAGAGTTTGCGCAAGTTACAGGACCTGGCCAAGAAAAGCCAACAGGATGCGGATTACATCCAGTACCGCTATAAACTATTGGATGAAGCGGATCTGCAGGCCGGCGAGTTGGAAGAGTTGGAGCAAGAACAGTACCGTTTGAGTCACGCAGAAGAGATTCGTTCTGCATTGGAGACAGCCGTTGCTGCGCTTAACGGCGAGCAAGGCAGTGCGTTGGATGCAATCCGTGCATGCCGACTTGAGGAAGCAGCGCCGGAGTTGCAGGAACGTATCGAGAGTGCGCGTATCGAGTTGCAGGACATCGCCGAAGAAGCGGAACGAATGGCGAACCGCGTGGAGATGGATCCGCAGCGACTGGCATGGGTGGAAGAACGGATGGACAGTCTGAACGGGTTGCTGCATAAGTTCAGCGCGGAGAAGATCGAGGACTTGATTGCCATGCGCGACGAGTTAGCCGAGCAAGTGAACCGATTGGACAGTTTTGATTTCGATATCGCACAAGCCGAGAAAGACGTCGCAGCGAAACGCGCGGCCTTGACAAAGTCCGCAGAGGCGCTGACAAAGAGCCGTAAGGCCGTTGTACCGCAGATATGCGAGCGATTAGTGAACGGACTGAAACGCTTGGGTGTAGCGCATGCGAAAGTGGAAATCCCTGTTCTGGCCACCGAAGACTACACGCCTAACGGATGTGATGAGGTTCAGATTCTCTTTGCGGCAAACCTGAACCAGAGTCTAAGGAACGTGAGCGAAGTGGCATCGGGTGGAGAAATCAGCCGTTTGATGCTATGCATAAAAGCGCTTATTGCCAGTACGAAGGGTCTGCCGACGATTATCTTCGATGAGATAGATACCGGAGTGAGCGGTGACATCGCCACACAGATGGCCGCAATCATGCGAGATATGTCCAAGAGCCGACAAATTATTGCCATCACCCACCTGCCGCAGATTGCAGCGCTGGGACAGACCCATTATAAGGTATATAAGGCCGACACGGATAAACGCACCGAGACTCATATCCGTCTATTAAACGAACAAGAACGCGTGACGGAGATCGCTTCGATGGTAAGCGGCAAGAACGTCACAGACGCCGCATTGAAAACAGCGAGAGAATTACTATGTTACCATTAGCAGAGAGAATGCGTCCAAAGACATTGGACGAATACATAGGTCAGAAACATCTGGTTGGCGAAGGTGCAATCCTGCGTCAAATGATCGAGAGCGGCAATATCGCCTCGTTCATTCTGTGGGGTCCTCCGGGCGTGGGTAAGACGACCTTGGCAAGGATCATAGCTCATCAGTTGCAGCGGCCATTCTACACGCTGAGTGCCGTGACGAGCGGCGTGAAAGAAGTACGCGATGTGATTGACAAGGCGAAACGCAATGCAAGTCTGAACAGCGGGCTCTTTGCTCCTACGGACGGAAGAAGTCCTATACTGTTTATCGATGAGATCCATCGTTTCAGCAAGAGCCAACAGGACAGTTTGTTAGGAGCGGTGGAAGAAGGCACGATCACGTTGGTCGGCGCGACGACAGAGAACCCGAGTTTTGAAGTCATCACTCCCCTACTCAGCCGTTGTCAGGTATATGTGCTCAAGTCGCTGGACAAAGAGGATTTATTGGAACTGCTGAACCGTGTGCTGACCAAAGACGAATATATTCGTTCGTTGGGTTTGCAGATCAAAGACACCGATGCCTTGCTGCGTTATAGCGGCGGCGATGCACGTAAGTTACTCAATATCATTGAGTTAGTAGCAAACAGCGGGACGAAAGTGATTGATAATGAGACCGTCACCAAACAGTTACAGCAAAACCCCGTGGCGTACGACAAAGACGGGGAGATGCATTACGATATTATCTCCGCCTTCATCAAGTCGGTACGCGGCAGTGACCCTCAGGCGGCTATCTATTGGTTAGCGCGTATGATTGAAGGCGGTGAGGATCCGAAGTTCATTGCGCGACGATTAGTCATCTTGGCGAGCGAAGATATAGGGTTGGCGAACCCGAACGCCATGTTGCTGGCAAACACATGTTTCGACGTAGTGAACAAGATCGGTTGGCCGGAAGGACGCATCCCGTTGGCGGAGACGACTGTTTATCTGGCGACCTGCAAGAAGGACAACTCGGCTTATCTGGCCATAGACGCCGCGTTGGCGAAAGTGCGCGAGACGGGGAACTTACCCGTACCTCTACATTTGAGGAATGCGCCGACAAGTCTGATGAAAGATTTGGGTTATGCAGACGGGTATAAGTATCCGCATGACTTCCCCGGACATTGGGTAGAACAGCAGTACTTACCAGACGAACTGACCGGTACCGTATTTTGGAAGAAAGATTAGTGGCCGGACTATACGTACATATACCTTTTTGCAAGAAGAGATGCCTGTACTGCGATTTCTTCTCCACCACCCTGCTGGAGCGGCGAGAAGCATACGTAGAGGCACTGCTCAGAGAGATACAAGCGCGGCGAGACGAGGCGGGTGAAGTTATCCGGACGATTTATATCGGCGGAGGTACCCCGAGTACGTTAGAGGCCCAAGACATACACCGTTTGTTGGAGGCTGCAGGTACGCACGATGCAGAGGAAGTGACTATGGAGTTGAATCCCGGCGATGCGACACCGTCCTATCTGCAAGCGCTTCGGGACACAGGCATCAACCGTCTGTCCATCGGTATTCAATCCTTTCAGGATGACTTGCTGCGATTAATAGGGCGAAGACATACTGCCGCGCAGGCAATTGAGGCGGTGCAGATGGCGCAAGAAGCGGGTTTTGAAAATCTGTCTATAGACCTAATGTATGCCTTGCCGACACAGACCATGGAATTGTGGAAAACGGATATAGAGACCGCCTTGCGCTTGGGAATACAGCATATCTCGTGTTACGGTCTGATGTACGAAGAAGGCACTGTGATGACCCAACGCGTGGAAGCCGGGACATTGGAAGCCATCGACGAGGATACGGAGAACGCGATGTATGACTACTTGTGCGAGCGTTTGAAGGAAGCCGGGTTCGTGCATTATGAAGTCAGCAATTTTGCGCTGCCGGGTTTTGAAGCGAAGCATAACAGCAGTTATTGGGATGGCACGCCGTATATAGGTGTAGGTGCGGGTGCACACAGTTATATAGGGAATGTGCGAAGCTGGAACGTCTCGGATTTGGAAGCGTATATACGCGGCGAGGCAGTGCGAGAACAGGAGACACTGACTGAAAGAGACCTGTATAATGAACGGATCATGTTGGGTTTGCGAACCCGTCAGGGCATCTCCGGTTCATTTCCGGTCCAACATCGGTCCGTTATCGATAGCAAAATACAAAACGGCCTATTGCGGGAGACTGGCGATCACCGCATCGTTGCTACGCAACAAGGCATTCATATACTGAACAGGATAATTGAAGATTTGATGATATGAACACAAAAAAGTGGTATAAACCGTTTTTACTATGGTTCTGGGGAATTTTCTTCGGAGGTTTATTGCTCATCTTCCTCATCATGTGGTTGATTACTAAAGGTGCATTGGGATACTTGCCGCCGTTGGAAGAATTGCAAAACCCGAAGAACACCTTTGCGAGTGAAGTGATCTCATCAGATATGCAGTCCTTGGGGCGTTATTATCGCTACGAGAACCGTATCGGCGTGCAATACACGGATCTCTCGAAGGATTTGATTGATGCCTTGATTGCGACAGAGGATGTACGTTTCTATGATCACACAGGAGTGGATTTCAAGTCCATGTTCCGCGCGATTCTGAAGTTAGGCCGCGCCGGAGGAGGTAGTACGCTGACACAACAGTTGGCCAAGCAGTTATGGTCTCCGCGCGCCAACAATATCTTCGAGCGTGCCATGCAGAAACCTATTGAATGGGTGATTGCCACGAAACTGGAGCGTTTGTACAGCAAAGACGAAATCTTATTGATGTACCTGAATCAATTCGATTTTCTCTATAATGCCGTAGGCATACAGTCTGCGTCACAGGTATATTTCTCCACGACGCCGCAGAATTTGAAGTTAGAGGAAGCCGCGATGCTGGTAGGCATGTGCAAGAACCCTTCGTTGTATAATCCTGTACGTCACCCGGAACGGGCAACAGGACGCCGTAACACGGTGCTGAGTCAGATGGAGAAATACGGATATATTGACGAGGCGACGCGCGACTCCGTAGCGGCAATACCGCTGGAGATTCGTTACAGTTCTGTTGATCACAAGCAAGGCATAGCTCCATATCTGCGTGAATATCTGCGCGTTACCTTAACTGCGAAAGAACCTAAAGAGAGTGATTACTCGGAATGGAACAAACAGCAGTACAAGTTAGACCAATGGCAGTGGGATAACAATCCTCTGTATGGTTTTTGCGAGAAGAACAAGAAAGCGGATGGCACTAAATACGATATCTATCAAGACGGATTGAAGATCTATACGACCATTGACTCGCGCATGCAACGCTACGCGGAAGAAGCAGTAAGCGAACACATGCAAGAGCAACAGAAATCTTTCTTCCGGGAATTGAAGCGCAAGAAGAACGCACCGTTTTCCCGCTCGCTCACACAGGCCGAGATTGATGGTATCATGAGTCGTTCGATGCGTCAAACAGATCGTTACCGGATGATGAAGAAAGCCGGCTGTAGTTCCGACTCTATCCACACGGCTTTCATGACACCGCGCGAGATGCAGGTCTTCACCTACGACCGCGGCATGATCGACACCGTGCTTTCTCCGTACGATTCTATCAAATGGCTGAAGAGTTATCTGCGTTGCGGATTCATGTCCATCGATCCGCACACGGGGCATGTGAAGGCATACGTAGGCGGCCCTAACTTCGCGCATTTCCAATATGACATGTGTACCAAAGGTAAACGGCAGGTGGGTTCAACGGTGAAGCCGTACCTGTACACCTTGGCGATGGATGAAGGCATGTGGCCATGCGAGACCTGGGTGTACGACTCGGTTGTTGTCGTTCTGCCCAACGGCGACCGTTGGGTTCCGCGTGACACGCACGCGAAACACTGGGGGGACACCGTTACCCTCACCTGGGGACTAAAAGAATCCTCCAACTGGATGGCCGCATACCTGATGACTCTTTTCACACCGGAACAACTCGTGAAGATGATGCAGTCCTTCGGTATCCAGGGTCAGTTGGATCCGGTGGTGTCGCTCTGTCTGGGTCCGTGCGAGGTGAGTGTGGAGGAGATGGTCGATGCATACACCACCTTTGCGAACAAAGGTATACGAACCGAGCCGTTATACGTGACGCGCATTGAGGATAACAAAGGCAATGTCATCGGTACCTTCAGTCCACGGACACATGAGATCATCAGTGAAACAACCGCTTATAAGATGATTTATATGCTGCGCGCCGTACTCGATCACGGAACGGGAGTGCGTACCCGTTTCAAATACGGCATTACCGCACCAATGGGTGGTAAAACCGGTACAACGAACAATAACTCCGACGGATGGTTTATGTGCTTCACACCGTCATTGGTAAGCGGCACTTGGGTCGGAGGCGAAGACCGTGGCATACATTTTGATAACATGGCTGAGGGACAAGGAGCCTCCATGGCATTGCCTATCTGCGCGCTGTACATGCAGAAAGTACTGGCAGACAAGGAGTTGGGTTACAGTCCTGACGAGCAGTTTGACGTGCCAAGTTGGTTCGATCCCAATGAGGGATGCAAGTAAAGTGAAAAGTGAAAGGTGAAAGGAACATATATAGAAGATTGTTGGGGCTAATTGTCCTTTCAATTTTCCATTTTCAATTCTCAATTTGCTTCGCGCAGTTGAACACCGATCGTATCACAGCGATTGGGCGGAATGCGCTGTATTTTGAGGACTATGTACTATCTATCCAGTATTTCAATCAGGTCATCCATCTCAAACCGTATTTAGCCGAACCCTATTTCTACCGTTCCATCGCCAAGATTCAATTGGAGGACTATCAAGGCGCATTGCGTGATTGCAATGCAGCCATTGAACGCAATCCGTTCTCTCCGGGTTGTTATTACGCCCGCGGTTACATCTACCGGCAATTGAACCAGTTGGAGTTGGCAGAGAAGGATTATACCGAAGCATTGCGTTTCTCGCCGGAGAACCGCACCTATATGATTTTACGCGCAGACACGCGCGCGCTGATGAAGCATTACGATGAAGCACTGGAAGATATTGACCAGTTGCTGCGCCGCGAACCCCAATCCGCCTCAGGTTGGAGTGAACGCGGACGTGTATGTATTCTCAAAGGCGATACCATGCCTGCCTTAGACGCTTTTTCAGAGGCAGTCAAGTACGACAAGACGAACCCTGCAGCGTGGTCGGCATTGGGTGTGACCAATCTGATGCTCAATCGTGAAGACGAAGCATACGCCCAATTGACACAAGCCATCAATCTCGGTTCCAAATGGGCGGGCGACTATATCAACCGTGGTCTGTTGCATTACCGCCGTCATAACTACCGCGGGGCGCTGGCAGATTATGACCAGGCGGTGAAGATAGCCCCCAAGGAGGCAGACTGCTATTACAACCGCGGTGTGATGCGGCAGGAGGTGGGAGATTACAACCGCGCCTTGGAGGATTTCAACAAAGCCATAGACCTGGAGCCGGAGAAAGTGGAGATGCGTTACCAGCGTGCTTTGGTGGAGATGCAACTCAAACAATGGAAAGATGTCGTGCGTGACTTAGACTCCCTCATCGCCCGCTATCCGTATTTTCTGCCCAGTTACTATTTAGCGGCGCAAGCCAAGACGCAACAAGGCAACCAAGCAGCTGCCTATCGTTACAGGCAGAAAGCACATGACCTGGAGGCGCGCAAGGATGCTATACAAGCACAGCAGGCCGCGCAACCGAATACGGAGATGGTCATCGCTGACGCCCAACCGCAGAAAAAAGACTATCGGAAGGCATTCTCTGCAACCGCGGCACAGAACCAGTCCGAACCTACGGAAGACGAGCAAAAATACGGATCACAGACCCGCGGAGCGGTGCAGAAGAAATACCAGAACGTCGTCAACGAACCCAATATAGTGCTCAGTTACTATACGCAAGACATGAGTCTGAGACGCACCAATTATTACCATCCGTTGGTAGAGTCTATGAATCGTCATGAGATTCTTCCTGCATCCCTGAAGTTCACCTCTCAGGAGTTGACACTTACGGCAGATATGGTTGATTTTCATTTCTCGGAGATTCGTCGTCTGACCCAGCAGATGGACCAAGCGGACGACATGTCATTATACTTGGCTCGCGCTATGGAGTTCGCTGTGATCAAAGACTATGCGAGTGCGGTGGACGACTGCACCAAAGCGTTGTTGTTAGCAGACGGGAACACAGAACCGATAGTGGTCTTCTGCCGCGCTAACTGGCGCTACCGGATGGCGGACCCGGACTATGAACTGATCTTGCGCGACTACGACCATGCATTGCGCCTGCGCCCCGACTTCACGTTCGCTTATTACAACAAAGCGAATATCCTCTGCGCCAAGCGTGAGTACCAAGAGGCCATCAAACAGTACACCAGAGCCATCGAGTTAGACAATGACTTCGCAGAAGCATTTTTCAACAGGGGACTGACATATATCTATACCGGTGATACGGAGAAAGGGTTGGCCGATTTGAGCAAAGCCGGAGAATTAGGAATATACCAAGCATATAACATGATCTCACGATTCAAATGAACAAGAAACGACACATAGTAGTACTGATGCTTTGTGCCATCTGTTTTATGGAGGTGCAGGCACAGGTATTGTATGAGATCAGCGGTCGGTCCACCAAGCAGAAATCGTACATCCTGGCGACGAACCGCCTGGTGAATATGCAGTTTCTGGATACTATCCCGAACGTATTCAAGTGTTTCAGTAAATGCCGGAAGGTAGTGACGGAGTTTGCGATGCAAGACTATGAAGCGTTGGCGGCATTACGGCAGGCAGCTATTCTACCCGACTCCGTCAAACTATCCAATTTCTACAGTGAGAGCGAATATGAGTATATAGACAACTCTTTGCGCATCAATTTAGGAATGGGATTGGACAAACTATGCCGCATGAAACCCTCGTATCTGACAGAGATGTTCCGCACGGAATTGATGAAACAATGGTTGCATTACGATGAACAACATTCGATGGAGAGTTTCTTCGAGTCAGTAGCAGCTGAACGGGATATCCCTGTAGTGGGACTGGATAATATCGGCGAAACGATGTACATGCTCTTCGACCGCGAACCCTTCCACTGGCAATGCCAGGAGTTACTGAAGGTGATTGAGTATCCGGAGAACGAAGTGAAGCAGGAACGGGCCATCAAAGAGATGTACCTCAACGGCCGCTTGGCCGACATTGCATACCAGGTAGAAGGGCCGAACAACAAAACGAGTATCTCTTATTCGGACTATAAGGTGTATTGCCAGCGGAATAAGGAGTGGGTGAAACGGCTACAACCCTTACTTGCCCAAGGTGGCTGTTTTATTACGCTCAACGCTATCTATCTTGGTGGAGAAAAGGGCTTATTGGAACAATTACGATCAGCCGGATACCGTGTAAGACCGGTTAACAGAGTTTTAAAAATTAACAAAAATAAGGTATGAAAAAAGTATTTATGCTTTGTGTACTGGCCTTGATGTCAGTCGCAGCAATGAACGCTGCCGAGCGCGGCAAGTTTATTCACGTGGACAGTTCTGTGAACAAGAACCTCAAGCCCCAAATCGCTTTTTGCCAAGAGCATAAAGACGGTCAGGACGTTACAACCTTGCTTGTCAAGACAGTCAACACCAATGAGTTCAACGAGTTCACAGACGCCTCTCGTATCCTCATTAAGTTCGCCGACGGCAAGAATGTCCGCCTCAACCGCGTGGCCGGCAGCGAAGTGAAGAAGAACAAAGTGACGGAAAAAGTAGCACGTGCGACTATCACCAAGTATTGGACCGAGACGACTTATGAAGTTTCACCGGAGGTTATTTCCAAACTTGAAGGTGGTTCGACCATTACGAAGATCCGCGTGGTATTCAAAGAGAACGATGCCAAGGACTATGACATCGCCGAAGGCTATCAGGCGAAGATGGCAGCTGATCTGCTGAAGTCTTACCAAGAGGCCAGTTTGGCAAACCGCAAGAGTAATACGGACTTAAGTGACGACGATTTCTAAGGTGAAGAGAAGTATTTTCATCGTTCTCTCCCTACTCTGCTGCGCGCTGGCTAACGCCACTATAGGTATGCGGGAGTTAGGGGACTCATTAACCGCCTACACCGGTTTTTCCAGTGTATGGTCTCCTTCCGTGCGGGTCAAGCAACTACGCGTAAACGGCAACAATGTGACCGTGCGCACCAATCTCACTCTTCATGACGTACGTTGGACGCCGCAGAACATTGAGGAAGTCAAGCGGCAAGTAAGCTTATGGGTGTTGGGTCATCCGGATGGCAAAGTGAGTCTTTTCACCGGAAAGGCCAATATAGAAGAGCTGGTAACAGATCTGGCAAAAGGGGTCATACCTTCCGGAGAACAGAAAGACTTGACGGAACGCAATATCGCGTTATGGCCGAGTCATGGCATGTATTACAACGCTGATCGCGACGAGTGGATATGGCAACGAGCCACCTTATGGACGACGGTGGAAGACCTCTACAGTCAGGAGTACGTGAAGCTTATCCGTCGCATGTTAGAGAACGCAGGCGCCACCGTACATATGCCCCGTGCGGGGTTGGAGAATCAGGAAGCGGGTGTCTCGGGTATGCCACGCTGGGCAGAAGGTGCACGGTACTGGTTACAAGGCAAGGGGGTTGATTCCACTTTATGGAACCTCTATGACGGCAATGAGTACAAAGATGATATGAAATGCCGGCCGTTGTGGGTAAATGCGCTGGATTCTCCTATAGACCTCTGCCTGGCGTTCCACACGGACGGACAGGACAGCGGCAATGACAGTACCATCATCGGGACCTTGGTTATCTATACCGGCAAAGATGATGAGGGCCGTCATGAGTTACGGGACGGAAGAAACCGCGAACAGGCGAACCGTAACTTGGGCGATTATATCCAGACACAAGTGACGCAAGACCTGAAGCATCTTGCGCCGGAATGGACGCGCCGCCAACTCAAAGAAGCCAATTATTGCGAGAGCCGCGTTCCTGTAGTACCGAGCATCATTCTTGAGCTGCTGAGTCATAAGAACATGGCGGATATGCGGTATGGTTTGGATCCAAAGTTCCGTTTTGCAGCTGCACGCGCGGTATATAAAGGTATATTGCGTTACTTGAACGGCAAGTCGGCTGTTGTACAACCTCTGCCGGTAGAGCAGATTGCGATTGACGCCAAAGGACTGCTGCGATGGGAAGCCAAAGAGGATAGTATAGAGCCTAATTCCAAGGCTACGTATTACATGGTCTATATCCAGCAGAACGGCGGAGAATGGGATGTACAACAGGTCAATAAAGGCTGTCAGTTACAGACGACTCTCCAACCCGGTGTACGGTATAACTACTACGTTGTAGCCGGTAATGCCGGCGGTCTGAGTTTCCCGAGTCCGATGGTGAGCGCGTATATCAGCGAACAAGAACAGGCTCCTACGGCCCTTATCGTGGACGGTTTCAATGACGTGTATGGTGTGGAATGGTTCGCCGACTCTACTTTCGCCGGAATAGTGCCGGGCAGCTACGCCTGTGAGGACGGTTTCAGTTGTGCATATATCGGTGCACAATGGAATTTCCGTCGTTCCGACGAGTGGATCAATGATGACAACTGCGGTTGGGGATCTTGTTACCGCGACCACGCCGGACAGATGACGGTAGGCAACACGCATAACTGGAGTGCCCTGCACGGTAATACCCTGCAAGCCATGAGAATCAGTTATACGAGTTCCACGGAAGGCATGGCGCAGATTGACAGCACCTATACATTGGTGGATGTTGTATGCGGACGGCAACGCCAGCCGCTAAGCGAGCGTACTCGGGCGCAGTTAACCGACTACTTACGCCAAGGTGGCAAACTCTTACTCAGCAGCGACCACCTCAGTGCCGTGGATCCGCAATGGTTGAGAACGAACCTGCATGCCTCGTACTACGCGAAGCAGGCGACAAGGAGCGGACGTATCCTCATTCCCGGACACCGTTCCTATCAATTGTTTCTGGAGCCGAACGAGGAGCAGCTCTTCACCTGTACACCCGAAGGGCTGAAACCCGAAGGGACGGGTGCCAAACGGCTGGCGGAATATCTGGATATGCGTTGCGGAGCGTCCGTGGGTTATACAAATGCGGAGGGTGTACATACCAGCCTCGTGTATGGTTTCCCTTTGGAAGCAGTCCGCAACTATGAGAGTATATACAAACACTCTGTCGAGTGGTTATTGAGCAAATGAAAAAGAAGAACTTACCTGTATTCGAGCACGTAGAGATCAGCGGTGTAGCCGCCGAAGGCAAAGCGTTGGTGCGCATCAACGACATCGTCACCTTTGTCCCTAACTGCGTGCCGGGAGATATCGTGGATTTGCAGATCACGAAGAAGAAACACTCCTTCATGGAAGCGAAAGTGCTGCGGGTAGTTGAACCGAGCAAGGTTCGCTGCGAGGCACGCTGCAAGCATTTCGGTGTATGCGGTGGTTGTAAATGGCAAATCCTGCCTTATAGCGAGCAACTGAAGTACAAACAGCAACAGATTGTGGACAACCTCACCCGTATAGGCAAGATTGAATTACCGGAGATCAGTCCTATTCTGGGTTCGAAGCATATATACGAGTATCGCAACAAGTTGGAGTTTACCTGTGCGGACCGCAAATGGTTTCCTTGGGAAGTCATAGAAGCAGCCGGCGGCCTGGATCAAGTGGATAGCAGTTACGGTCTCGGTTTTCACATCCCTAACTGCTTCGACAAGGTGCTGGACATCGAGGAATGCCACCTCATGCCGGATATCAATAACCGCATCCGTAATAGTGTGCGCGAGTATGCGCGTATACACGGACTCACGTTCTATAACGAACATACGCACGAGGGACTGCTGCGTACACTCATTCTGCGCAACAACCATAAGGGCGAACTGATGCTTATTGTATCGTTCGGCGCCAGTTTGGAACTGGAGCAGAACCGCATTGCGGCACATAGTCTTCTTGAGTTCCTGCATAATGAATTCCCGGAGATTATCTCCCTGCTCTATGTGGAAAACCTCAAGTTCAACGACACCATCGGCGATTTGGACGTGAAGGTTTATTTCGGGCAAGACCATATCATCGAGGAAATGGAAGGTCTGCAGTTCAAGGTTGGTCCCAAATCGTTCTATCAGACCAACACCGAGCAAGCATACGAGTTATACAAAGTGGCGCGCGAGCTGGCGTTTGATAATGATGGATTGATCAATGGTGACGCTGCGCTTAATGGTGAACTACCTTTGGTTTACGACCTCTATACCGGAACGGGCACTATCGCCAATTTCGTGGCACGTCAGGCCAAACAGGTCATCGGCATTGAGTATGTCCCCGAGGCGATAGAAGACGCCAAAGTCAATTCGAAGATCAACCATATAGAGAACACCCTCTTCTTCGCAGGAGACATGAAGGATATTCTGAATGATGCATTCGTGGCCCGGTACGGCCGGCCGGATGTCATCATCACCGATCCTCCCCGCGCCGGAATGCATGAGGATGTAGTGAATGTCATTCTGAATGCCGCTCCGAAACGCATCGTCTATGTGAGTTGTAACCCCGCTACGCAGGCACGTGATCTGGCTTTACTCGATGCCAAATACCGCGTCACGAGAGTGCAACCCGTAGATATGTTCCCTCATACCCAACATGTAGAAAACGTCGTTCAATTGGAATTAAGATGATAGCTTTAATGATTTTGTTACATGTTTATTTCGTGAGTTTCACGGATAAACCGGAGAAAACAGCTCCCCAACTGTCCCCGCGGGCGGTGGAGCAACGTGCTAAATGGGACATCCCTACCGATGAAAGGGACTATCCTGTGAGCCCGATGTACCTCAATAACGTACGCGATGCAGGCGGAAAAGTGTTGCATTGGAGTCGTTGGTTCAATGGTGCAACCGTAGAGATGGATGAAACGACTGCCGCCAAAGTGGCAGCGCTGAAGTGCGTGACAAGTGTAGAGATGACACGCGATGACAGCGAACCGAATTATTACCTGCCGAAACGCCTTGCGCGCAAGAGAGAACAAGCCGTAGAGGCCACCCAGGCAGAGACGGACGCACAGTTGGCGTTGTATAACTTACAACCTTTGCACGAAGCGGGATTCGAGGGGCAAGGTATTCTTATGTGCGTTTGTGACGGAGGATTTTATAATGCCAATACGGTTGCCTGTTTCCGTCAGAAAGAGTTGGAACTCGGTCATTTTGACTTCACGGATGATGACAAGTACGGGTACTCGTTCTATGGTAGCGAAGGCGAGCATGGAACGGAGTGCTTGAGTGTTATTTCCGGTATTCGTGAGGACTTCTACGGGGCTGCCACCAAGGCACAATATTACCTGATGCGCTCCGAAGAATACGCCACCGAGAGCCCCAAAGAAATGGACAATTTGGTGGCGGCACTGGAGAAAGCCGATTCATTAGGCGTCAATGTGTTCTCCTTCTCGGGCGGTTACACACAATTCGACAACCCGATATGGGATTTGAACAAATGGAATGATTTAGACGGCAAAACGACGCGCGTGAGCCGCGCAGCCACTATTGCAGCACGCAAAGGTATGCTGGTCTGCGTCGCAGCCGGCAATGAAGGCGATGTCGCATGGCGCACGATTAGTGTTCCGGCAGACGCAGACAGTATTCTGACCGTCGGAGCCGTACGAACCGACAGCGTCGCTGCCGATTTCTCCAGTTACGGTCCTTCGTCGGACGGACGTATCAAACCGGAAGTGTGCGCAGTAGGTGTGCAGTCCGTTCTGATCAATCCGTTCAGCAACGCGATTGAGCGCAGCAACGGAACCAGTTTTGCTACGCCTCTGTTAGCCGGCATGGCTGCCAGCCTATGGTCCGCACTGCCGGACAAAAACGCGATGCAGATACGCGACCTGATTATCCAATCGGCACATTTATACCCGAGTTATGACCCGAATAACCAGATGGGTTACGGTATTCCCGACGCATGGCAAGCATACACGATGGGCTTGGGAGAGGATACAAACAACCTCACCCCTGCCATTGCACCGGAAGAGGGAGTAAAAATGCTCATAGACGGACAGATCTACATCCTCCGCGGCGGAAAGAGGTATGATCTATTGGGAAAAGAACTAGGGCACTAGGGTTCTAGGATAATTTCATTATTGTGATTTTGTAAAAAATTTAAATTTATATACAATGAAACGATTTTTTCTCTTTTTTATCTGTTCCCTTATCGGGCTGGCAGGGCAACTCTGTGCACAAGGACATTTTTCCCATATTGTTGAGGAAGAAAATGTTAATTTGTCAGAAGTAGAAAGCAAATTCAGTGCATGGCTGGATTTGCCTGAAAACACTAATTTCGTTATGTTTCGTGACGAAACGGATGATTTGGGTATAAGACATCAATCATATCAACAATATATTGATGGTATAAAGGTGTTGAATGCCGTTGTGTTAGTTCATGCTAAAGATAATAAAGTGATTTCAGTGAATGGGGATATATTGTCTGAAAAAGTACAAATGATGTCCAGTAAACATCCAAAATCACTAATTGTCAGAGTCAAAGATGGGAATACGGTTTCTACTCGCTATGCCTTTGAAAAAACTACAGACAATCATACGAAAAAAAATTACATTGATGCTCAAACAGGAGAAATTATTAAAACAGTACCGCTTGTATATAATGCAGATGTTGCAGGAACCGCCACTACCATGTATGCAGGAACGCAACCTATTACTTGCTATGAGCATGAGGGAATGTATTTCCTGATGGATGACGAGCGAGGCATTATTACTTTGGATGCAACGGACAATGTATATCAGATTGATTATACAAAAGCTGATCAGTACGCCACGGAGGCAGAAGCAGACTCTGTTTTATCAGAAGAAATTGTTAATCTGATAAATGGATGTGCTTATATTCATAATACCTCTACAAATTGGAACTCATCATGGAACATGCAACTTACATCTGTGGAAATTGATAGCATTATCCAGAATGCAAATTGGTACACGGTGGGGGAAGGTACTGCAGATGTATATATTAAGGTAAAAAATGCTTCTGGAGCCGTTTTGTATACATCTGGGTATTATAATGATCCTACTTTCCCTGTCGAGATAGTTCTAACTACTCCTGTCAATTTAACAGCCCCTCCGTATTATGTGGAAATTTACGACTATGATGCTGTTGGAGAAGATGATCTAATAAAAACTATACCGATTGCGACTATATCAGGTGAGAATAGGGCTATCTCGTTTAGTAATGTAGCTTTCGGAAAAATCAATATAAAGTCTGATGGGAAACAACCATTGTTGGATGCTCATTGGGGCATGGAGAAAACATTAGATTTCTATAAACAGAAATTTAACAGGAACAGTTTCGACAATCAAGGATCTATTGTTTACAATATTGTAAATCCGCATAGGGACACAGAGGGATTATCTTCATTCCCGGTAAATGCTTGCGCACTACCGGTAGCGCCATATCCTATGGTTTATGGTATGGGCATGAATTCTTCGGAGACAACGACAATATGTACAAAACCTTTTGTCTCAATAGACATAATGGCACATGAATTCTCACATCTGGTTACGAATAATAATGGAAATGGAGGATTGGAATATCAGGGAGAATCAGGAGCGTTGAATGAAAGCTTTTCTGATATTATGGGCATTTCCGTTAAACAGTATGCAATGGGGAGTAACGATTGGCTCATTGGCAATAATGTTATGATATATCTCTCTAATATGCGATCTATGAAGAATCCGAAGAATAGTAATGATGGAATAAATGGGGCTTTGTCTGGACCGCAACCGGATACTTATGGGGGACAATACTGGTCTGATCCTGCTGATATATCAAATGATAATGGTGGGGTACATACCAATAGCGGTGTGCAAAACTACTGGTTCTATCTCCTTTCGGAAGGTGGCACAGGAACAAATGACCTGAATAACCAATATAACGTAACAGGAATAGGCATAGACAAAGCTGCACAAATAGCCTACCGCAATCTCATTCATTATCTTACGCCAGAGGCAACTTTTGAAGATGCAAGAAATGGTTCTATTATGGCTGCTACTGATTTATATGGCAGAAATTCTCATGAAGTACAAGCAGTGGTAAATGCTTGGTATGCAGTAGGTGTGGGAGATAATCTTTTGCCTACGGCTCTGGATAGAGTGTCAGATGCTTCTTATGCCAATAAGTATATCCGTAACGGACAAATACTCATCCAACGCGGAGAGAATATTTATACTATTCAAGGACAAAAATTGCAGTAGTTTTCTCTAAAAAAATACTTTGGGCATAATCGTGCCCGCATACTCTGCTCAAAATGCAGTACCTTTGCACGCAAATAACTAAAATTAAAATATCAAAGCATATGAAAAAAGGATTGTATCTGTTGCTGGCAGTCTTATGCTTTGCAGCCTGCGAGAAAAAGAATGCGCCGGCTGAGAGCGAGTTTGTGGATCTGGGCTTGACTTCCGGCACCAAATGGAAGAGCCTCAACGAATCGAACCCGAAGGACCCGAACGGGTTCTACAACTACGAGGAGACGATGGCGCAGTTCGGACAAAACGTTCCTACCAAAGAGCAGTGGCAGGAGCTATTAGACCAATGTACCTGGACTTGGACAGGCAAAGGCTACCGTGCAACAGGCCCGAACAAAAAGACCATCGACTTGCCGGCAGAAGGCTACTGCGATTGCGAAGGATTAGTACAAAACGTGGACACCGAAGGCAACTACTGGGCTTCTACGCTCGATGGCGAAGACACATCCTGGGGCTTCAGTTTCACGGATGATGACATCTTTGTCGGGCGCGACTGCGCTTTTTGCAACCGCCTTTCCGTACGCCTTGTCCAATAACCGGTTGAACACCAGACAAACTCCGCCGACCCGATACCGGACAGAGTATGGCAGCGGATGCAAGGAAAGACCTATATTGAGAACCCTTATATCGGGCGCGATGACCTGCGCCATGTGCGTGTTCTGCACTGGGACTATGACAACAAGATGCACGTGGGCGAAATGATCTAAAACTATCGAAGCATGCACGCGGACTGGCTATAGATATCAACACGCTCTACAACCCCTATTACAAAGACCGTGAAGATGGAACACGCTTCATCTAGCCCGCCACGGCGGCTGACTATTGCGACCGCACATGGGATTTCCCCTACAAGATTGACCATGACGATCTCTGCTTCATACTCTTCACCGAAGCAGGCTTCGAGTGGGGAGGCGACTGGACTTCCTGCAAGGACTTTCAACATTTTGAACTGATTGAGCCGGAAGAACCATAAATTGACAACAAAAGTGTTTGTTAAATAGCAACAAAATATGAAAAAGACAAAAAAACTATGGATTTTGCTGACCTTTCCGCTGCTGCTGGGTATGGCATCGTGTAAGTCCGGCGATGGCAACAACCCTGTCGTGCCAACTGACGATATAGAAACACAACTGCAGCGGATGACATTGCGTGAAAAGGTGGGACAGTTGTTCTTCGTGCGCCCCGAGTGTCTTGACACCACCATTCACTTTAACAGGTCAGGCGGCATTGACGTCAGTTCTGACGACATCACTAAGATTAAACTGCAAGCTGTGAACGCCACCATGAAGAGAGTGAATGAGAAATATCCTGTAGGCGGCATCATCCTCTATGCTCACAACATAGAGGACGAAGCACAACTCGCAGCCTTCATCCCTCAAATACGTGCTCTGAATGGTTCGCCGCTGCTTTGCATTGACGAGGAAGGAGGCCGTGTCGCCCGCATCGCCAATAACGAGAACTTCACTGTGGAGAAGTTCGAGTCAATGGGTGCCATCGGTGCTACAGGCGACCCGCAGAATGCTTACTACTGCGCCTACACTATCGGCTCCTACTTGCACCGCTACGGTTTCGACATCGATTTTGCCCCCGTGGCAGATGTGAATACGAATCCGGAGAACGTCGTCATCGGAGCCCGCGCCTTCAGTGATGACCCGCAGGTAGCGGCATCAATGGTGACCAGCTATCTACAGGGACTGAAAGATGCTGGTGTAACGGGCTGTGTCAAGCATTTCCCCGGACACGGCGATACCAAGGCAGACACCCACTTCGGCTACGCACAGAGTCTGAAAACATGGGACGAGATGCTGGATTGTGAGATGATTACCTTCAAAGCAGGAATCCTGTGGGGCACGCAGTTGGTTATGACGGCGCACATAGCTGCACCTAATGTTACGGGCTCGGATGTCCCCGCCACTATGTCGTCACTCCTCCTGCAGAACAAACTGCGCGGAGAACTGGGCTACCGGAACATTATCATTACCGATGGCATGGAGATGGGTGCCATTACGCAGCAATATAGCAATACGGAGGCTGCCGTGGGCACACTCCTGGCAGGTGCAGACATTATCCTTGGTCCGCAGAACTTCGTCGAAGCCTTCGATGCCGTGGTCAAGGCGGTGGAGGACGGTATGCTTGCTGAAGAGCGCATAGACCGGAGCGTACACCGTATATTAGAAATGAAAAATCAAATAATACAAAATAGATAACCACACTATGTTACACATCAATGAAGAAGCGGCTCGCTGCCTCCTGTGCCACGATGCACCCTGCGGCGCTAAAGTAGCACGCGCAATCCGTGCGGCACGGTTTGATAATCTCTGGACGGCGGCTAAGCTATTCAACGCCATGAGCGACGAAGAATTGGCTCATGCCGAGGCTTCCTGTATCCATTATGACAAACCGATAAGAATTGCGGAGTTGGCGAAAGCCGTCAGCTGTCAGCCGTCAGAATTCAGCCATCAGCCGTCGGAGTTGCCTTCGCTGGAACTCAATTTCTGCGACATGGTCTGCGAGAACCCGTTCTTCCTGGCTTCATCGGCTATCTGCACCAACTATGACATGGTGGCGCGCGCGCTGGAAGCCGGATGGGCGGGTGTGTTCTACAAGACCATCACCAAGGCGGATATACGTGAAGTCTCGCCGCGCTTCGATGCTGTCCGCAAAGAGGGAACGCCTTTTGTCGGTTTCCGCAACATGGAGCAGCTCAGCGAGAACCCGTACACAGAGGATTTTGATATTCTTCGCCGTTTGAAACAGAACTATCCTGCCAAACGCATCATCGCTTCGATCATGGGACAGACCGAGGAGGAGTGGATTGAGTTGGCAAAGATGGCGGAGGAGGCAGGTTGCGATGCGGTGGAACTGAATTTCTCGTGCCCGCAGATGCGGCTCACGGGGCTTGGAAGCGATATAGGACAGAACCCCGAACTGATTCTATTCTATACCTCGTACGTACGCGATGCGGTGAAGATACCTGTTATCCCGAAGATGACGCCGAATGTGATGTCAATGACCTCTCCTGCGCTTGCTTGCTTTTATGCCGGAGCGTCAGGCATCAGTGCTATCAATACAATCAAATCGATCACCATGAGTCACGATGCCGAGGTGAGCGAGAAAAAGACGGTATCCGGCTATTCGGGCAAGGCAGTCAAACCTATCGCCCTTCGGATGATCCATGAGATGACAGGCAATCCGATTCTGCACAAAGCCGGCATTGAAAAGCACATGGATATCAGCGGTATCGGAGGCATTGAGACTTGGCGCGACGCACTAGAGTTCATCCAGCTCGGTTGCCGAAACGTGCAGGTCTGCACCGCCGTGATGCAGTACGGCTACCGGATCATTGATGATCTGACCCTGGGGCTGCAGCATTACATGGCTTCCCGCGGCATTACGGAGTTGAAAAAACTTGTAGGCGAGGAACTGCCGAATATCGTTCTGCCCTCTGACCTCGACCGCGAGACGATGGTTTATCCGATGGTTAACCGCAAGCAATGTATCGGTTGCGGGCGATGCTATGTCTCTTGTATGGACGGCGGCCACCAAGCAATCAGTTTTGATGCGGACCGCCAGCCGCGCATCCTCGGCTCCAAATGTGTCGGATGCCATCTTTGCCGCCTCGTCTGCCCCACCGGCGCTATCGGCCTTGCCAAACGTATAAAGAAAACAAGATAACACAGCATTAACACAGGATTACCGGCACGACTTCGGCACGACAGCGGAACAAAAGCGTGCAGTGAAGTGCGGATTTATGTGCGAAACAAAAAAGAAATAAACATATGAAACTATTATCGAACACCAAAAGTCG
>CADBVL010000008.1 GCA_902798015.1 uncultured Bacteroidales bacterium | reverse complement strand
ATTTCGCAGCCACCATACTTCTCATCACAAAAAAGCGGATGACCGATATGCTTCATGTGTACACGTATCTGGTGAGTTCGTCCTGTCTCCAATCGACACTCCACCAGTGTCACATACGGGAACTGCTCCAGCACACGCCAGTGCGTGACGGCCTCCTTGGCCTGCGGACATTCTTCTATATCCCATACTTTATAGATCGTGCGGTCGCGGTTGTCGCGCGCAAGAGCCCCTTCGATCGTACCGCTCTGCTCTTTGAAAGTGCCCCACACGAGGGCGTTATACGTACGCTCGGTCGTATGGTCGAAGAACTGCCTGGCGAGGTGCGCCTTCGCTTCCGGCGTCTTCGCGATGAGCAGCAAGCCCGAAGTGTCTTTGTCTATCCGGTGAACCAATCCAATGGACGGATCGTTGATATCGATAGCTGACTTCTGATTGCTGAGTTCTGAATGCTCAAAGTGCCATGCCAGAGCATGCAACAGCGTGTGCTCGTAGTTGCCATGACCCGGATGAACAACCAGCCCAGCGGGTTTGTTCACCACCAGCAAGTCGTCGTCTTCATACACGATATCCAACGGTATATTCTCCGGCGTGATGGTGAAATCATGCGGTTCGTGGTCCAGCAGCACCTGGATGATATCACCGGGTTTGACGCGGTAGTTCGAGGCGACGGCTTTCTCATTAACCCACACATTACCGGCTTCCGCAGCCGTTTGGATGCGGTTGCGGCTGGTGTTGGTCATGTGCTCCGCAAGGTATTTGTCGATGCGTTCTTTGCCTTGACCTTTGTCCACCTCGCAGCGCCAACGCTCAAACAAGAGATCAGAACCACTCATCTTCAGGATCTATATTGACATTACTCTTCGATGCTTTATTGACATCCGCGGACAACCGCAAAGCCACCGTCTCCCCTTCTATCAACCGCTCGCCGGCATTCGGCGTCTGCTGATATACGTATTGCTCTTTGCCTTCTTCCTTGGGCTCGTCATAATAGACCGCTCCTACCGTCAGATGTCGGTTGAGCAGCGTACTGCGGGCCTCTTGCATGGTCATGCCTATTACGCTGGGCACATTGACCATCTCCGTCCCGCGGCCTTTGCCTACTACCAGGCGGACGCGCGTCCCGACGGATACTTTCGTTCCGGGGCTGAGACTCTCCTCACCCGTCTTCACATCCAGCACCAAGTCCTTGTACTCCGAAGGCTCGTATTCATACACCGTATCCACCTGCAGCCCCATACCGCGCAAGGTCGTCTCCGCCTGACGATAACTCATATCCTGCAAATCGGGCATCGTCACTTTGCGGCGCGTCGTCGCATTGATGGTCACATAGACCGCCCTGCCGTGCTTGGCATGACTCATCGGCTTTGGATCTTGATCAACAATCGTGCCAAAAGGTACTTTGTCCGAATAGGTGGAGTCCACTACGATCATTCGCAGACCCTGTGCGGACAATAACGGCTCAGCTTCCGCTTCGACCAACCCGCGCACGTCCTCTACCTCCACCTCTACGCCATGTTGCGTATAACCCTTCAACCATACAATCAGACAAATGAGAATGACGATAGCCACCACTACGGCTAAAACTACATTCAACCCCACAAATTTGAGGTCTGACTTATCAAAAAAGCCCCTTTTATCCATAAAATGTAAAATTTATTGCGCAAAATTACATTTTTTTTTGCACATATCCAAAAAATGTTGTACTTTTGCAGCGTTTTTCGCAAAAAGGCGAGGAATTTTAGTAAAATAAAGCTTTATTAACTTAAAAAAACTTTTTTAAACATGAAGAAGATGCTTCTTATCGTAGCTGTAGCTTTCGCTGCTATGAGCTGCGGCAACAAGTGCTGCGAGAAAAAGTGCTGCCAGGACACCTGCGCTAACGCTGAGGTAGAGGTAGTAGAGGTTGTTGAGTGCGACACCATCGCTGAGTAATTTGTTGCTCAAAGAAAAGGTACAAAAAACCTTGGAAAAGAAGCGACCCCATCAGGGCCGCTCTTTTTTTTACACAAAAAATGCAGATTTATTTGGAGATATGAAGAAAAAGCAGTACCTTTGCCACGATTTTTGTTTTTATTAACTCTAAAATCAAATAACGTTATGAAAAAGATGATGCTTATCGTAGCTGTTGCACTGGCTGCACTCAGCTGCGCAAACAAAGCCGAGAAGGCTGAAGAGGCAGAGGCTGCTCCTGCACCCGCTGCTGTTGAAGTTGCTGCTCCTGCTCCCGCTGAGGAAGAGGCTCCGGCTAAAGAAGAGCAAACCCTTATCGAGCGCGCTGTTGAGCTCGGACAAGACGTTGCTGCTGAGGTTGAGAAAAACAAATAATCAACTCTTCAAAGAAGAAGCGACCCGCAATGATGCGGGTCGCTTTCTTTTTGCATTTTCTTTCCCCTAAACACTAAACACTAAACCCTAAACTGTTTAATCTTTGATTAAACATCTACCCGTCATCTCCTTCGGTTGCTGGATGCCCATGATATGACAGAGCGAAGGAGCCACGTCGGCGAGAATACCGTTCTCCACGTGCGCGTCCTTGTGATCCTTGGAGATATATACGAAAGGAACCGGATTCAGCGAGTGCGCCGTGTTCGGCGTGCCGTCCGCATTGATGGCGTTGTCGCAGTTGCCGTGGTCGGCAATCACGATGATCTCGTAGCTGTTTTCAAGCGCGGCCTCTATCACACGGTGCGAGCAGTCGTCTATCGTACGCACGGCTTTCTCGATGGCCTCATACACACCCGTATGACCGACCATGTCGCCGTTCGCGAAGTTCAGCGTGATATAATCGAACTTCTGCGTCTTGATGGCTGCGATGAGGGCTTCCGTCACTTCCGGTGCACTCATCTCGGGTTTCATGTCGTATGTTGGCACTTTCGGACTCGGGATCAAGATACGCTCCTCACCCGGATACTCCGCCTCGCGGCCGCCGTTAAAGAAGAACGTCACATGCGCGAACTTCTCCGTCTCGGCGATACGCAACTGCTTCAGACCTAAGTTGCTCACTACCTCGCCCAGCGTGTTCTCCACGTTCTCTTTCGGGAAGAGGATATGCAGACCCGTGAAGGACGAGTCGTACGGCGTCATGCAGCAGTAGTGCAGGTTCTTGACGGTCTTCATGCCCTGTTCCGGCATGTCTTGCTGCGTCAGCACGATAGTGATCTCTTTCGCGCGGTCATTGCGGTAGTTGAAGAAGATGACTACATCGCCCTCCGCAATACGTCCGTCGCAGTTGGCATTCACCAGCGGCTCCATGAACTCATCGGTGTCTTTGTGCTCCTCCGTATGACGGTCGTAGCAACCTTGTACTGCTGCCACCATGTCGGTCTCTTTAACGACCGATGATAGACGCGATATGGGCGCCGGTCTGGTCGCAGAGACCTTGCAACTGCTCGATAAAGCCCTTGCCGCTGCGCGGATCCGTGTCACGGCCGTCCATGAAGCAATGAACGAAAGTCTTATCGGCTACCCCGTATTCCTTCGCGATCTCCACCAGCTTGAACAGGTGATCCAGGCTCGAGTGTACACCGCCGTTGGAGCACAGACCCATGATATGCAGTTTCTTGCCGGATGCTTGAGCAGCCTTGTAAGCCGCTACGATCTCGGCGTTCTGCATGATCGAGTTGTCGCGGATCGAACGGTTGATCTTCACCAGATCCTGATAGACCACGCGTCCAGCACCGATATTGAGGTGTCCCACTTCCGAGTTACCCATCTGTCCGTCGGGCAGACCTACGTTCTCGCCGCTCGCCTGTAACTGAGAGTGCGGATATGTCGCTAACAGCGCATCCCAGTGAGGCGTCGGAGTGACGCTGATGACATCGGCTTTACTCTTGTTGCCGATTCCCCAGCCATCCAAAATCATCAATAATGCTTTACTCATATATCTATAAACTTTAAACTATTCAACTTCTCTAAACTCTAAACACTCAACCCTCAACTAAATTGGGCAAGTTTCTTAACTTGCGCAATTTGGCGTTTGTCATCCGCCTCGCGCAGACTCTGCCGCTTGTCGTAGGTATGCTTACCCTGGCACAGCGCGATCTCCATCTTCGCCAATCCCCGCTCGTTGATGAACAGGCTCAGCGGAATGATGGTCTTGCCGTTGTCCTTCGTGGCTTTCTCGAGTTTGTTGATCTCGCGGCGCTGCAACAGCAGTTTGCGGTCGCGACGCACCTCATGGTTGGCATAACTGCCGAAACGGTACTCCGCGATATGCATCTGTTTGACATATATCTCGCCGTGCTCCACCGCGCAATAACTGTCCACCAGCGACGCCTTCCCTTCGCGGATTGACTTGATCTCCGTGCCGAAGAGCTGGATGCCGGCGGTATAGCGGTCGAGGATGATATACTCAAACTTCGCTTTTTTGTTCAGTATCTGTATGTCGCTCTTCTTCCTCACTTTCAACTTTCAACTTTCCACTTTCAACTTTCCTGTACTTCTTCTGCCGTTGTTCCCAACGCTCGCGCGCGTACTGCTGCATGTCGATGACTGTGTCGTTCTCGTCGATGATCTCCAGCCCGAAAATCGTCTCGATGATATCTTCGAGCGTCAGGATACCAACGAACATGCCGTATTCGTCGATGATCTGGGCTATCTGACTCTTCTGCTTAAGCATCGAGTCGAAGATCACACCGAGCGTCAGGTCCTGGTCAAAGGCGGGCAGCGGACGTTTGATGCCTCCGAGCGTCTTGCGGAAATGGTCCTCCGTCAGTTCCTCCAAGGCATCGTTGCGCAGCACATAACCGGTGATATACTCCGGCGCCTCGGGCTTGTACAGCGGGATACGCGAGAAATGGTCATACTCGTCGTTGTCGTAATACGCCCGCAGCGTCATGTTCTCCGGAGCTATCTTCGCCACCACGCGGGGGGTCATCACGTCATACGCATGGATCGTATCGAGACGCATGAGGTTGGTGAAGATCTTGTTCTCGTCCTCATCCACCACGCCTTCTTCTTCGCCTACATTCACCATCGCCAGCACTTCCTCGCGGCTCACGGACGGATCGTCTTCGTTGTCCGGAACCATGCGGGAGATGAACTCCACAAGGCGTACAAGCGGATAAAGGACGAAGATCAGGATTCGGATGATACGCGCGGTGATGCCCATCAACTCGCGCCAGTAGGTCGTACCGATCACTTTCGGGATGATCTCTCCGAAGAAAAGAATGAGGATGGTGGTCAGCGCGGATACCAAGCCGAACCATTTAGAGCCGAATAGAAGGGTCGCTTGCGCACCCACACCTGCGGCACCGATCGTGTTGGCAATCGTGTTCAAAGACAATATCGCAGCCAGAGGACGACTCGTGTCCTCCTTGTAACTGCTCATCAACTTGGCTGGCGCATAGCCCTCCTCTTCACGCAGATTAATATAACTGAGGGAGGTGGACATCAGTACCGACTCCAGAACGGAGCACAAAAAACTAATGGCCATCGCGCCAATTAAAAACAATAAAAGTAATCCCATATAGCGAGCCCAAAGCCCTATTTTTCAAATCGGCTGCAAAGGTACGACAAAAATTGCAAATTGGGGAGAAAAAATAGAATTTATTCTATTCTTTTATGACCACGGACTTCTTTGGATGCTTGCATACGGAAGAGGTTCGCGGGCATAAAGTGAGGGTTTTTAACCCTTTTCTCAAAAAAAACATTTATTTGCGTATGTCCCGCAGGACGCGAACGTACTTTCGGAGGGAACCCGCCCTGAGTAGGCTATGCCTGCGAAGGGAAGGGGCGTGCCGAAGTACAACAAAAATTGCACCTCTTACCACCTCTCGCCGATAGGCGTAATCGTTCCCTCGCAGGACACCTCGTTCCGGTCACCCGGAAGGATACGCACACGCGCCTCATCGACGTTCTCGATCTGGATATAGAACCGGTACTCGTCGCCGCCATACAAGGTCTTGAAGGTGATGAGCCCGACATTGGTCTCCGGATTGAAGGTGTATAGATATTCGTCTATCGGTGATGTGAACTCCAGACGCATGTCATTGTATTTCTCTCCTGGCGCAGGCGCATCAAAATGCGGGTTATAGTCCGGATAGATCTTGGGCAAGTAGCATTGTACATGCGTCGTGTCCACTTTGATCCAGTAACCGGAAACCGTCAGGTTCTGACCAAACAGCGGCCGGACCATCGTCAGGTTGATGCGGAAGTTCTGATCCGCAATGGCTTTCTTCGCATTTTCTTCGATGGCGGCTTTCCGTGCCGCCCGCTCTTCCGGGCTTAACCGCGATGCACCGCATGACATAAGCCCCACCGCGAGAACCATCATCCATAAAAACTTTTTCATACCTGTGATTTTTTTATGATTGATCTTAGGCTTTATACGTATCATTTCGCTGCGAAGGTACTACAAAAATTGCACATACGCAAGTTTTAGAGCGAAAAATTTTAGCAAAATAGACTTTTATTCTATTGTTACGGGTACGGTTGTGCACTCGGGTGCTTGCACACGGAGGGCATAAACGGGCACGGAACAGAGGGCGCAGCCCTGCTAAAATTTATCGCTCCACCTTGCGTATGCACCGCAGGACGCGAACGTACTTTCGAAGGGACCCTTTGGGGAGGAGGTCGAAATTACTGATTTTTTTTCATATGTGCAAATATTTTTGTAAGTCGTGCAACGACGCATTTTTGTAAGCAGCCTGATAAACAAGTAAAATATTTTTTTGTTTTTGCTAAGCGGGAGTAAGGGCATTTACCTCCTGCGGAGGTGCGGTACGCAGCCCTGACGGGCGCGTCAAGCTTGTTTGTAAGCCGCCCGGTGGGGCGCGGAACGCGATGAGCCTTTAGGCGGATGCCCTCTCCCGATTAGGGTTTTTTATGTTTTTTTCTTATTATTCAGGCTGCGCATTTTTGATTACACATAAAAAAGAGCGGCCTCTCGGTCGCCCTTCCTTGCGGAGCTTACGCTCCGTGCTCGGCGTCGTACTCGTCTCCGCAGACTTTCCACAGGTACTTCGTCAGGGTCTTGCAACCACCGGCGGTGTCACGCTGCGCGAGGAACGCGGCGTTGTCCTGGTTGATCTGCATGAGGTCTTTACGACGCAGCGCCACTGCCTTGCTTACCGCGTTGAAGCGTGCCCGGATGAGCAGCTCCTTAGCCGACGGGTCGGTCGAGCGAACGTACGTGTCGGCCTTACGGATGTACAGGCGGGTGCAGTTGGGGTTGGTGGAAGCTGCCTCGCGGTGCGTACCGATGAGGTAATCGCCGTGATTGTGGCCGTCCACTTTCTTCGGTTTTGCCAGGCTACCCTTCACATACTGGATACCCGGCGCATAGGTTACTTGTCCCATAGTTAATGTTTGGTTTAATTGAGATAGTCGTTGTGACTTTCGCAGAGTCGTTCTGCTGAACGTAAGAGGAGGTAGTGGTGATGGTTCTCCAAGCCTTGCAACTACTCACGCCGCAAGCGATGGCGCATAGGATTACAGCGCTTAGCGCAAATTTCAATAAAGATCTCTTCATGGTTTTGTTGTTCTTTGAGCCAGAGCTCGGTGATTAATTTCTCGTTTTCCGGGCTGACGAGGATACAGCCCTTGGAGTGTTCCGGCCGCGTGCCGCGATGGACTCTAATCCCGCTTCGTCCGGGGACTTGGTTTAGATAAGGTAGCAATCGGCGGAAACGCGGACTTTGCGTCACGGACACCTTGTAAACCAACGCCGGTATCAGGTAATCGCTGTTCTCGAGGGTCGGACAGACGGGCGTCAGATACTCTCTGTACTCTCCTGCGCTGCCTGAGTAGCGGTGCTCGACGGTGCAGAGGGTGCCGCGGACGGCTTTCCCGTCTGGCGATTCGCGAATGAGTTTGTAATATCCCATAACTTCTTGCTGTAAGCAGCGTCGATGCCGAAGAGCGCTCCGGAGAAGGTAGCCACCTCTCCGAAACCGATGAGTAGGCTATCGCTTATCTCTCCCTGCGGGTCAATATATGTTCCGCAGAATAGTAGCAATAATCCCCCTATCGCCAGAACCGCTGCTGTGATTATTTGAATGTTAAAATGTTTCATTGTTCAAAATTTTGTGCAAATATATACCGGTTTGGAGCTTTTTTGTTGGTAAAATTTACCACTCGTTGCTTTTATGGCGGTTTTTTCGCCAAAATCTTACGGATAGCCTCCTCGCTATAACCGAATTGTTGACCTATGTACGCGTAAAGATGCATTACCGGCATCGTGCCCAGACGCGCCTTAAACTCTTTACGAATCAACTGGTGCCGATGAAGGGTGGTTGCTCTCATCGTGTTTCGTCCTTATTATAACTAGGTTTACTGCTCTCTTTGTCCTTCTTTTGTCTGAGTCGCAAACGATACGCGCCTAACATCTTCCGCTGCAGCTGCAAGCGACTTCCGCATTCCTCTGCATACATTTTGTAGTACCGCAGCATCGCCGCACGAATCGTTGGGCGTAAACGGATGGCTTCTACAAAATCCTCCATCTCGTCTTGGATGATGCGTACGCACTCGTCCACTATCATCCTCCGCCGGTACAACGCTTTCTCGTGCTTACTGGCTTTCGGTGATAACTCCATCACGCCGCGGGCGTGGACGAAGGTCTTCCCGTTAATGGTTCGATACGTCAGATTACCTATTGTCCCGGACAGACTCTGTATCGGCTGTCCATTTTTAAATGTTACTCTTGCCATAATCTTTCTAATTTAATGCTTTGACATCGGTCATTTGCCATACGAGGGCTTCATCGTGGGTGTACGTCCCGTAAGAGCCGTTATACTTGGCAGAGACCATTTTTGTTTCTTTGATGAGGCGGTTGATTAACTGTTTCCCGTTCCAGTTAGAGGGGTACGGATGACAGTTGACGATGATATCGTACGGCGTACCGTAGAAGCCTTCACCACGCCATTTCCGGTAGAGGCAATAGAGGTAGAGTTTGCGTTGGTCTTGGAGCGTGAGTGCGTTCCATGCTTCTATCAGCGGCGTGTCGAAACCGTATTTTTTATTCGGATCAACAAGTTGCATGAAGCTTAACAGCGATTTGCTCATTTTTTTTGAAATACGTCATCTAATGTTTCCATAAGAGGGCTTTTTTTAAAATTTATAAAATAAATTATTTTTTTAAGAGATAATCAAGCATCCGCATGGGTTTTCTCTTTTGCTTCTTTTCTCTTTTCTTTATTCCGGGGTCCCCGATGGGCGCTAACGCAGCGCGCCCAGTGGGGAGAGCGGAGTCAGGAGTTGCTTTGTCGATTTAGCAGAGCGGTATCGACCGTCGCAATCTCCTTGCCGAACGCGTCATTCTATGACCTTGACCGTCAGTTTGATTTCGTCGGGTTCCTTGTCTGGATAGAGTTCGACGAAGGTCTTCATGTAGCCGTTCATGACGGCGGTGCGTGCCTTGACGAGGTTCTGTTCGCGGACCTTCTCTTTCGCGTTCTCGCGCCATTTGACCGCCTGTTCCTGCGGGTAACGGCGATAGTCGGAGAAGTTGAACACATCGGTGCGTTGGAGTTGGAACTTCTGCCCGTCTACCTCGAACTCACCGCGGTCTTTGCCTTGTGCGGCAAGGATGGCGAGGGCTTCTTGTTCGGCGTCATTGCTGACAGCGTCTATACGTGCCTTGATGGCTTTTTCTTGGATGCGCAGTTCGCGCAGTTCTTTCAAATTATCTGCTTTCATAATGATTAATTTTTAAACTCTAAACTTTCATTCCCCCTTTAGGGGCCGGGGGCTCTCGTCTTTCCCTTCTGTCACATACTTGTGACAGCCTCTCCCCTCCAGGGGGGTTAGACTTTGTTTATTGTGCCGGATAGTATCCGGCCTTTAATTTTGACTTTCCATCACTCCCTGCGATGCGTCATGTCCGCCATCATGGGATCTTGTTCAGCGACGGAGTACTTGGCGAGCATAGCTTTGAACTCGTCGAGGGGCATGGCGTACCAGGCGAGGTAGTCCTCGCGTTGGAAGGTCTGCGCATGGTTGGGTATCTTCTCGCGTAGTGCGCGGAGGTAAGGCACGCGCCGTCTGTTCTCTGCGGGCGTCACCCACTGAAGGTTGGAGGGACGATAGTCCGTGACTACGCCGTTGAGATGGTCGCACTCGTGCCTCTCGGGCCGCTGACCGTAGAAAGCGGCCGCCATGAGAGAATGGCAGGTCTTGGAGCCGAATTGGCGCATTGTGGGATAACAACTACCCCTATTGCCGTTCGAAGACGGATGCGCAGCAGTCCATCCCCTTTGCGACAACGGACTGAAAGTGTGTAAGAGTTTTTGCCCCTTGGCTCCGAGAAAATAGCCGTCTGGGTGTCCCCATAGGATCTTGCCGCCGATGAGTTCGGGCGGTACTTGTTTGCAACCTTTTGATAGGAACCACACTCGGGTGGGCGCGCTGCTCTGCGCGGTCGTCTCTGACCTCCCTCCCTGGCTCAAATTAAACGTTCCTTTTTTTTGAGCCACCTTAGGAAAAATATGAAGCGAATTAGTTATATCATTTTGGCTGTTACATGCACGCTGATTTTGGGCGCGTGCACGTCAAAAGAAAAGCCTGTAGCGGTTAGTTCCGCTGTGTTTTACAGCCCCGATTCTCTTTTATATTATGCGGAGCGCGCGTACATGGACGAGGACCCGCGCGGCTTGTTCGTCACGGGTGCGGCTGCTTATCTGAAGTGGCAGGACCCTGCCTCTTTCCCTGCTTCCTGCACCACGGTCTCCCGTGATGAGGCGGATATCATGTTGCTCAGAGCAGCAGAGCTCGGCTCCGACGATGCCCGCCAGCTAATCCTCTGCCTGCACAAGAATGGTGCATGGCATCATAGTTTACCGGAATAAAACATTCCTATTCAGAGGAATGACCTAATAATTATTCATCCATAAAAGACCAATTATGCGGATTAAGAATTACATGGGCAACAGAAGCTGTGCAGCGATGGGCATTGGTCTGCCTTTGGACGCTGCATAGCGTTGCCTTTTGATGAAGAAGAAAAACATAGATTATGATAAAGAACGGTAAAAAATACACAGTAGTTGACTTATTTAGTGGAGCAGGAGGATTCACAATTGGATTTGCAAAAGCAGATTATAAAATACTCCTTTCAACTGATTTTGATGATGATTGTGCGAACGTGCATAAGACGAATATGCCTGACATCCCATTTCTCCATGGGGACATCTATAATTTGTCAGAAGATATTCTCGACCAATACAACTGCACAGATGTTGACGTTTTGATAGGTGGACCTCCTTGTCAAGGATTCTCCACTATCGGAGCGCGCGTTTCTTCCGATGAAGAAAGAAGAAAGCGTTTTGATCCTCGCAATACCCTTTTTAAGCAGTATGTTCGAGTTCTTAATCACATTAAGCCTAAGTTCTTCTTAATGGAGAATGTACGAGGGCTTATAACCAGAGACAAAGGAACTATTTTTGAGGAAATCAAACGGACATTTGCCGAAACAGGGTATGACTTTAACTATGTTATATTAAATGCGGCTGATTTCGGCGTTCCACAAATACGTGAGAGAGTTTTCTTCTACGGAAATAGAGTTGGGATAAAAATGACACCGCCAGTCAAAACACATGGCGAAGGCTTACTCCCGTATAAAACCGTACTTGAGGCAATAGGAGATTTGGCTGATGAAAATGTGGTAGCAAATAATCATAGTGCATTAAATCATGGTGAAATAAACATAAGACGTTATGCGCTAATACCTGAAGGAGGACGGATGCCAGAGGATAAATTGCCACCAGAATTATATAGGAAGAATTTTGGCAATACATTTAAACGTCTCGATAGGAATCAACCATCACTTACAATGGTTCCTGGTCATAACGCGTTTCCAATACATCCTTGGCTTAACCGCAGTTTAACCGTTCGTGAAGCTGCCAGAATTCAAACATTCCCGGATGACTTTATATTCTGCGGCTCAAGACAGAAGCAGTGCATGCAAGTAGGAAATGCTGTCCCTGTTGTATTATCCAATGTGTGGGCAGAGCATATTAAAACACTTCTTGACGAATACTATTCTAATAATGGCAAATAAAACATATACATTTATTGACCTATTTAGCGGAGCAGGCGGTCTTTTACGCGGCTTCTTAAATGCGGGTTTTAAACCAGAGTTCTCTTTAGAATTTTGGAAGCCGGCCATTGAAACGCATCATCAGAACTATCCAAATATTCCCGTATGGGAGGAGGATATTCGACAAGTGAGCGATGAACGACTTTTGTCCTACCATCACAAAATTGATGTAATTGTAGGCGGACCACCGTGTCAGGGATTCTCCACTATTGGAAAAAGATTAGTGAAAGATCCAAGAAATGAATTAGTCTTTGAGTTTATACGCTTCGTACGTATTATCCAACCCAAAGTTTTTTTGATGGAAAATGTACGAGGTCTGTTGTCTACCGATAAAGGTTCCGTTAAGGAAGCTATTATGGCAGAATTCGAAGACATAGGATATAATATTACATCCAAAGTTTTATGTGCAGCGGACTACGGCGTGCCTCAGAAAAGGTATAGGTTATTCTTCTTGGGCGTACGGAAAGATTTAGGTAAAGAACCTTATTTCCCACAACCATCACACGATAGTAGTAATTACACTACCGTAGGTGATGCTATAATGGATCTGGTAGGAAAAGAAAATATCGTTCCTAATCATGTGCCATTAAAGCATAATAAAGTTGTAACAGAAAGAATTAGTTATATAGAAGAAGGTCATGGAATTCCTAAAGATGGTTTGCCTCAAAGTGTAGCAAAAGGTTCACGAAGTGATTTCTTAGATCATTCTATTAAAAACTTTAGCCATGTCTTTAGGCGTTTATCTCGTTCGCTACCGTCCACAACGATGGTTCCGGGGCATAATGCCTTTCCATTACATCCTACAAAGAACCGAAGTTTAACCGTACGAGAAGCAGCCAGAATACAAACATTTCCAGATGATGTGATATTTTGCGGGTCAAGACAGAATCAATGTATTCAAGTAGGAAATGCTGTTCCTGTCAAACTCGCAGAAGTAATTGCAAATAATATAAAAGAAATTTTATCGTAATATGGCACAAGAACATGATGCAGGAGCTGAAAAATGCGGAGGCTTTATTCTTCAGCAAATCAGAAGCAGTGTAGCGCCCTATCAACAAGTCTTCTCTCCTTCTTTAAGAAGAATTGGAGATTGGGGTTGGCCTAGACCAGATTATGTTTGTTACGATGATAACAAACACGTATCATATGCGCTTGAGTATAAACCACCCATGCAAAGCAAGCGAGAATATGTGTGCGGATTAGGTCAAACTATTACGTATCTCCAAAAACACACATATAGCGGTCTTATTCTTCCTGAACGTGCAGATGATGGCTTTCAAATAGCTGCATATATCAAAGATGTTTTGGCTTCGGATGTAATGAAGAATACTCCTATTTCGCTTTATTCATATAAGCCAGAAGATTTTTCAGTAAGTATTCTAAAAGCCATACGAGGAGAGCGTACTTTTACAGCTTCCGCTTCGGCGACCGACGAGGGTAACAAAACTTTCTGGTGCTGGTGGAGAGATATGAGTTTTTACGAAGTTTATGATTTGCTGAAATTGAGTTTTCAATATGCCGATTTGGAAGGAGATATTTATACCGATCATATTTTTCCCGATTTCTGGCGTCGTTTAACTACGGGTAAATGTAAAGATTTTGAAGGACACTTTAGACATGTGCAAGATAGTTCTCCTGGCTCATATAAACAAAATTATAGAATTCCTTTTGAGCAACTTGGACTTTGGACTAGCAAAGAGGGAAAACTCAGCGACGTAGGATTTAAGCTTTTAGAAATAGGCACACGTTATGGCTCTGATAGTGCAAACTTCAAAAATGCCTTATCATACCTCATCCTCACAACAGGACATCATATTGATTTAATACATGCAGTAGATGAAATTCAACAGTCATATCAGTCAGGCACATCAATGGAGTTTAAGCAAATTTTAGATGATGAACTGACAGATAGAGGTCTTATAGGTAAGAGAAAACCAACGGCAGTAACCACAAACAAAAAGGGCAGTTATATTCGGGACGAACTAAAACTGTGGAATAAAATGGGACTACTACACTGTACGGGAAATCGATATTTTGACCCACAAAGAGGACTTTCTTTTAATTGGTCAAGGATTACCGATGTATTGACAAACGGAAAACAATGGTAATACATAACAACACATAAAGTATGTTAGTAGTAAATAACCTTGCACATTGACCACAAACCATATTACCATGACAGACTGACCACCTGGGATCTATGCCGTGACTTCCCCGAAGATGAGATGTACATCAACGGGCTGCACGCCATGCAGAGCCATTTCTATACCCATAATGTGCCTGTCGAGATTCCCGTTGTGCGCGTGATGAACGCCGCACACTTCCTCCTCGCGTATGTCTTTCAAACCACCTGCTCCGACAATCAGTCGGAGTACGATGTGCTTGCCTATGGCTCTGTCGGACACGACAAAAAGGTCATGCTCCTCACCCTCATCGTCCTCGCGGCTATGCTTAAACGCACCGAAGGTTTCCGTGCCCGCATGTGCCGTAATATGCTCCTCGAAGACCGCAGCGAGGACTTCTATGACGGAGTGTCCCTCTACGACCAGTTCCTCAACTCGGAGGAGAAGCATTTTGCCGAGGAAGATTTCCTCCTTGACACCCACAACAGGTTACAGAAATTAGCTGCCGAAAACGAACAACTGACATACGAAAATTCCCAACTTAAAAACGCCCCTTCGACTATGGAAGAGAAATACACGCAGATCATTGGAACGCAGTACAAACAAGACAACAACCAGGGCACTATTTACAACGCCCCCGTCACGATACAATACATTACTAACCCCGTCGAACAAAACACCTCAGAACCCAAGCAGACTTATTCCGAAAAGGAACAAGTCAACTCCACAAAGACAGCTAAAAAGAGTGCAGCGGAATATGAGGACATACTCTCCATTCCCAATAAAGGGAAATACACGGAAGTGAGGAAGTATATTGAGGAAAGGTGCAAGTTTGATGAGGAATTCAAAGAGTTCGTAGCCAAACACACACGCGTAGAGTTATGCATGCGCCTTACGGAAGAATTCGGATGGGATGTAGACGAACACGCCTTGGGCGTCAACATGAATAGAAACAGATAATGCACAATGACTTATTCCTTTTCGGACTAAGTCATTTTTTTATTCCTCTGCTTTTCCTTGAGGAAAATTAGCATTTAAACGAGATAGAAAAGTTAGCCCTTTGGGGGTTAATTTATATGCTTGTTCGGGGCAGTTAGGCGACTCCGGTCTATACATTTTTACCAAACCTAAATCTACTGCCGGCTTCAAGTAATTATCGCGGAAATTCCGTATCCCACCTTTACTCAGATCAAGTTCAGCCATTATTCCCTGCCGTGTCATGACATTCTTTCCAATGACACGCAGCAAATTCCTCATCCGTACGGCTTGTTTGTCTATCATTTTTTTCTCAAAATTTGTGTTTTTACATACCAGACTTGTTCCTTTTCGGACTAAGTTAAGTTATAATATCACAAAAAAGTCACACAAGTCACATCAGGTCACAAAAAAGTCACATTTTAGTCACAAAACGTGACTCTGACGTCACATATTTACCTCTACTTTTGCACCGCCTTTTCGGGATTAACTTTCCCCCGAAAGGGTGTGAATTATGTGCAAAATTTTTCCAAAGGTGGCTCAAAAAAAAGGAACGTTTAATTTGAGCCATTTGCGGCTGCAAAGGTACAACAAAAATTGCACATACGCAAATAAATTTGCATTTTCTCTCCCACCACCTCCTCTTTTCCATATATCTTCCCTGCATAGCTTGTGTCTTTTTTTGTCCTCGTACTCACTATTTTTTACAAAAAAAAGACACAACCTCTCGGCTGTGTCCATATCTTTTCCTTTTTTCTCTTTAAACAAAATTACTCATCGAAGCCTATCGGTCGGAACTTTTCCTCTGCTTCGCTCGTTCCCCCGATGACGGGGGACATCATCCCACGTTGAACTGACTTCCCCCGATGAATTCGCGCAAGATAGACGTGCGCGGAATAAAGGAAGAAGGCAGAGGTTCGAAGAAATTCAGATAGAAAAGCAATAACTTCGCTGTCTCATATTCTTCGGCACTCGCAGGGACTGTCTGCAAAGCCGTCTCTACCGTCATACGCAAGGCCGACATTTCGTATGTCATCGAGGTATCGAAGAGGGCATCCGCCTCTTTCTTGAACGGCTCTATCCATTGCGCCTCCCCCTCCACCACCGACGGCCAGATGGAAAGTGTCATGAGCGGCGACTTGCCGCGGGTACGTAAGTCACGGCTCATCCTCCGCAATAACCTGTTTACATACGTCGGCACCCAGCGTTCGCCATCCAAAGAGATCGAACTCATCGGCGCCGCATAGACCTTGAACTTACTCGACGCATCGATATGCTCCGTGAGAATAGGATTAAGCGCATGGATGCCTTCTATCACCAATATACCATCACGCTCCAACTGCAGCGTGTCACCCATATACTCGCGCTTCTCCTCCGCGAAATTGAAAGTCGGCAAGGCAATCTCCTTACCGGCTATCAAAGCCTTCAGATCGGACTCCAACTGCTTGAGATCAATCGCATACACCGATTCATAATCCTTCGTCCCGTCCGCCTTAAGCGGTGTCAGCGTACCATCTACGTACCAGTTGTCCAGCGACAAAGCTACCGGCTGTTTGCCTTGAGCCAACAACTCCAGACACAAACGGTGACTGGTACTCGTTTTGCCACTCGACGAAGGACCGGCTATCAGCACTACACGCACTTCGGAACGGGCGCATATCTCCTTGGCGATACTCGTGAGTTGCTCGGAATGATAATCCTCACCTTCTTTTACCAACTCGGCTGCATGATTGCTCTCTATCATCTCGTTGATATAAGCCACACGACGTTTCTTTTCTTCTATCATATCGGGTCACAATCTATGATTAGTTTTACATTTTTATTCGATGAATTCGACAGAATATAGTCTATCGACTCCTTCAGTCGTCTTTTCGCCTCGCCTATATTGGCGCCCTGCTCGATACGCAGATTCAACTCGCGTATCGTATAAGCCTGGACACGCTCGACAGGCGGTATGATAACAGACGATATACGCGCTCCGAAGACTTGCTTCAGATGCGCCTGAAGCTGCATTGCCACTGCCTGTACACGCGCCGCATTATGATCACGCATCTGAATACGAATTATCCGATGAAATGGGGGATAATGGAACATCTCACGCTCCGCTGTCTGCTGCCGGTATAAGGCCTCATAGTCATGATTCCGTACCATCTCCAGCACGGCATTCTTCGTATCGAAAGTCTGAATCCATACTTCACCTTTCGTACCTTTTCTCCCGGCACGCCCTGCTACCTGCTCCAACATCTGGAAAGCGCGCTCGTAGGCACGGAAATCAGGCTGGTTGAACAACGGGTCCGCATTCAGCACCGCCACTAACCGTACATCATCGAAATGCAGGCCTTTCGTCACCATCTGCGTGCCCACCAGGATGTCACATTCGTGACGCGAGAACGCATTGATGATATCCTGATACGCCGTCTTGCTGCGGGTCGAATCCAAGTCCATGCGCAGTACCCGTGCCTCGGGAAAGAGCTCCTGTATCTCATCCTCGATGCGCTCCGTGCCGAAACCGATGGACTTCAACTCTCCGCCGCACTGCGGACAGACAGGCGGAATAGGCGCATGATACCCGCAGTAATGGCACCGCAACTCCTTGGCTCGCAGATGCAAGGTCATCGGCACGTCGCACTGCACACAACGCGGCGGCTGACCGCAGGACACACACTGCAACTGAGGCGCATAACCGCGGCGGTTCTGAAACAGAATGACTTGCTTGTGCTCCGCCAAGGTCTCGCGGATACGCGCTACCAGCGGGTCGCTGAAATGACCGTACATCTCCTTGCGCTCGTATTGTCGCTTGAGATCAACAAGACGGATTTCCGGCAGTTCAACACCACCGTAGCGCTCGGTAAGCGTCACCAGTCCGTACACACCTTTCTGCGCCAGATAATACGACTCCACCGAAGGAGTGGCGGTCCCCAGCAGCACCTTCGCCTTGTGAATCTGCCCCAGGAGAATAGCCGCAGCACGCGCATGATAACGCGGTGCCGGCTCCGCCTGCTTGTAACTGGGCTCATGCTCTTCATCCACAATCACCAGGCCTATATTCGGTATCGGCAGAAACACTGCACTGCGCGCACCGATCACCACATGCGGCTCTTGACGCGCAGATGCCAGATACAACTCCTCTCTTTCCGCGTCTGTGAAACGGCTGTGATACACCGTCAGCCGGTCACCGAAGATATGTTGCAGTCGCGAAGTCAGTTGGGTCGTCAGGGCTATCTCCGGCACTAAATACAATACATTCTTACCCGCCTCCAACTGCGCCCGGATAAGATGGATATACATATCCGTCTTGCCGCTGGAAGTCACACCGTGCAAAAGAACAATCTGCTTGCCGGAGGACCATAATTGCCCGATTTCATCGACACTTTTCGCTTGCGCAGGCGTAAGAGGATGCATCGGCTCGACAGGCCCGTCGTATGGCGCTATATGCGTGCGGCGGCGCTTGGGAGGATTGAGCAGACGGTTATCCAGCCCGGAAGGCAAAGCCGCAGCCATCACTTCGCCCAACGTACACATATAATAACTGCTCATCCATTGCCATAAAGCCAGCTGCTCGGCAGACACCGTTGGCGCTGTCTCGCTCACAGAGAAAATAGGCTTGATCTTCGCCGCAAAGTCCGTGGAGACCTCCTCCGTATGCTCACGTAACACGATCCCCCGCACCTGTTTACGCATCAGCGGCACCAGCACGCGCGTGCCAGGCGCAGGTATAGACAAGCCATCCGGGATGCTATACGTATAACAATCTCGGATGGCTAAAGGTAATATGACATCAATGTAATGTACCATCTGGTCATTTACCATTTGGTCATTGGGCTTCTTCGGCAGCGATGGCTTTGTTGTAGCAAGCACGGCAGAGAGGTTCATAACTGTCGGTTTCACCGAGTAAAACGCGTTTCTCGGATGCTACCAGACGGTGACTCACGTATGCCAAGTCACCGCAATGAACACAGATAGCATGCGTCTTATATACATCTTCAGCTATCGCCATTAAAGCAGGCATCGGACCAAAAGGAATCCCTTTGAAATCCATATCCAGACCCGCACAGATGACACGAATCCCGCGTTCCGCCAACTGCTTGCACACGTCCACGATACCCATGTCGAAGAACTGCGCCTCGTCAATACCCACCACGTCAATATCATTGGCGAGAAGCAGAATACTCTGACTGGAATCAACCGGCGTCGATTGAATCACATTGCGGTCATGACTAACCACGTCCTCTTCACTGTAACGCACATCGATGGCGGGCTTGAAAATCTCTACGCGTAACTTGGCGAACTTCGCGCGTTTCATACGGCGGATCAGTTCCTCGGTCTTGCCGCTGAACATCGAACCGCATACTACTTCAATGGAGCCGCGGCGTAAAACCGGTCCTTTGGTGTCTCGTTCTGAAAACATATATCTTTAAACTTTCAACTTTAATCTTTCAACTTTCAACTAACTTGATATCCTGTGCATTCATCTGCAATGTCGTTCGTCCGCGATAGCTGTTCTCCTCCAGATAGAAGCAAACATCGATGCTTTTACCGTTTTGCAGGTGCCCGGCTTTGTCGCCTTGCCCGAAAGCAATACCGTCCATGGCCACGACACAATCCGTCAAATCAAGATGCAGATGCCTGCCGTCACTCACCGCACGGGTGTTGCGGTTATTGATCAGGTTCCGGCAAAGGAAAAGCGGCCGTTCATTCCCGGGACCGAACGGCTCCAGGCACTGAAGGATCTTATACATCTTCCAGTTCATATCGCTCAACTCCACTTCCGCCTCCACCTCTAACGTAGGCACTTGTTGCTCGGGCGTGATATGCGCTGCCACATATTCCTCAAAGCGGCGTTTGAATTCCGGCAGGTCCGCCTTGTGCATACTCAGTCCGGCAGCGAACTTATGCCCTCCGAAATTAGTAAGCAGGTCGCGGCATGAATCGATAGCCGTATAGATATCGAAGTCACTGACCGAACGGGCACTGCCGCTGATGATATCATCTTCGCCGGCAGTCAGTACGATCGTCGGACGGTAATAGGTCTCCGTCAGGCGGCTGGCAGCGATACCCACCACCCCTTTATGCCATTCCGGAGAAAAGACCACCGTGGTGAATTTACTCGAATTCATCGGGTCTTTTTCCAACTGTGCGAGCGCTTCATCCGTCGTCTTACTGTCATAATCACGGCGGTCCTGATTATAAGAATCGATCTCATGTGCGAAACGTAATGCCGCCTCCGCATCATTGGTGATGAGCAGCCGTACAGCCTCCGCACCGCTCTTGATACGCCCCGCGGCGTTGATACGCGGACCTATCTTATACACGAGGTCGCTGATCGTGATGGTCTTGCCTTCTATACCTGCCACCTGCATGATAGCCTGTATGCCTACGGAAGGCTGCGCATTGAGTGCACGCAGACCGTAGAAAGCAAGGATGCGGTTCTCGCCTGTGACGGGCACAATGTCACTGGCAATACTCATAGCCAGTAGCGGCAAGAGACGATAGACCTCCTGCATATCTATTCCGCGGCGTTGCGCGTATGCTTGCACTAACTTGAAACCGACACCGCACCCACTCAGTTCTTTGAACGGATACTGACAGTCTGCGCGTTTCATATTCAGCACCGCTACCGCCTCCGGGATAACATCACCCGGCGTATGGTGGTCACAAATAATGAAGTCAATCCCCTTCTCATTGGCATAGGCGATCTTATCCACCGCCTTAATGCCGCAATCCAAAGCAATAACCAGCGTACATCCTTTTTCTTTGGCGGTGTCTATACCTTTGGTGGAGATACCATAACCTTCGGTGTAGCGGTCGGGAATATAATAGACGAGGTTGTCTGTCTGCGTGCGCAAAAACGAATACATCAGCGCGACAGCCGTAGTGCCATCCACGTCATAGTCCCCATACACCATGATGCGTTCTTTATTGTCGATGGCGCGGCAGAGCCTGTCCACCGCTGCCCCCATGTCCCGCATCAGAAAAGGATCATGCAGACTGTCCAGCGATGGACGGATATATGCACGCGCTTCCGCGCCCGTGCGCAATCCTCTGTCTGCCAGAATACGCGCCGCCACAGGACTGATATCCAGTTCTGTCGCCAGTCGCTGGGCTGCTGCCTCCTCCTCCGGCGTCCGTTCTTTTATATGCCAATTAATCTCCATGTATTATGAGCTTCGTTCCTTTCAACTTTCAACTTTCACCTCGTATCCATCGGCTTCTTTCCACTGCGGTAAGACCTCGCGGAAATGCCGTAGTTTCTCTATGGACAGGTCCACTATCTTCGTTCCCGCTTCATAGTCCTCAAAGCCCGCTACGTCCTTGAGCCAGGTGTCATAGGCCGCCGAATGACCATTATAATCCATCTGCAATCCGTCTGTCCCGACCATGTTCACGCCGATACCGTAACAATGGTTCTCCGCGGCGCGGGCAGGCAAGAGTACATCCCAGTACTGGATACGCACGGTAGGCCAACAGGCCACCACAATAAGAATATCGTACAGGTTGTTCTTGTCTTGTCTCAACCATACGGGGAAACGCAGGTCATAACATACAGCCAGACGTATCTTGACACCACGGTACTCAAAGACCGGTCGCTCATTGCCGGGTGTGAAGAACTCCGCTTCCCCGCCGCTGGCATACAGATGATGCTTGTCGTAGTACTGCGGCGTGTCATTGGGACGGAAGAGAAAACCGCGGTTACACAGTCTGCCGTTATCCGTCGCCATCAGCGAACCAACGATAGCCAGATCATACGTATCAGCCATGCGCTGAAGAGCCTGACATGTCGGTCCCTCAAGCCATGGTTCCGCCAATCCCGGACGGTCCGGACAAAAACCGGTACTGAACATCTCCGGCACAACAGCGAGGTCCGCCCTGCCGGCTACTGCCCGCAGACGCTCATCCAACAGGCCTATGTTCGCCTGCGGATTAGCCCACTCTATAGGGTATTGCAAAAGAGCAATTTTCAATCTTCAATCTCCTATCTCCAATCCGCCGTTATTTCTTACTCTTCTTTTCTCCTCCTCCGGCAATCTGCTCGCGCATAGCGGTGTCCGCCTGCATGTTCTGCATGCGATAGTAATCCATGATACCGAGGTTCCCGCTACGGAATGCCTCTGCCATAGCCTGCGGCACCAGTGCCTCGGCTTCAATCACCTTCGCACGCGCTTCCTGCGCCTTAGCCTTCATCTCCTGCTCCGAAGCAATGGCCATGGAGCGGCGCTCTTCGGCCTTGGCTTGCGCGATGTTCTTATCGGCTTCCGCTTGATCCATCTGCAGTTGTGCACCGATATTCTTACCTACGTCTATATCCGCAATATCAATGGAGAGGATCTCAAATGCCGTTCCGTCATCAAGACCCTTGGAGAGCACTAATTTACTGATGGAATCGGGGTTTTCGAGCACTTGCTTATGGCTCTCGGCACTACCGATGGAGCTGACGATACCTTCGCCTACACGGGCAAGAATCGTATCTTCACCTGCACCTCCGACAAGCTGTTTGATATTGGCGCGCACGGTCACACGGGCCTTGGCAATCAACTGGATACCGTCTTTCGCCACTGCCGTTACAGGAGGAGTATCTATCACTTTGGGGTTGACGCTCATCTGCACGGCCTCAAATACGTCACGTCCGGCAAGGTCAATAGCCGTAGCCATCTGGAATGGCAGATTAATGCCCGCTTTGGAAGCCGATACCAAGGCATGCACCACGCGCTCTATATGTCCGCCAGCAAGGTAGTGAGCCTCCAAGCCATCGCGTTTGACATCCGTCAGACCGGCCTTGTGCGCCTCGATCATACAGTTGACAATCTTGGTGGGCGGCACCTTACGGATACGCATCAAAAAGAGTTGAATCAAACTGATATGTACTCCGCTCACTACGGCGTTGATCCATAACATGAACGGCACATAATACAAGAAAATAACAACGCATACGCCTATCAAGGCATACAGCACAATAGAGAGAGCACTAATGTCCATAGTATTTCCAATTTATGATTTATGATTTATGATTTATGATTTATGATTTTTTGTTTTTCTTCTCTTCTTTTTTGAGTTTGTTGTCCGCTAATTCGACATGACTGTCTATCTTCGCATCCAGCGCCATCTTGTCCAGCGCATTACTACGCACGAATCCCCATACAGCGAGGGCGGTCAAGAGTACGCAGGCACCCAAGGTGATCAAACCTGCCACATGACCGATCCAGATCCATGCTACCACTACCGCACCTATCAGCGCGAGAAAACCGCTTACACCCGCAATACCGAAACCCGGCAAAAGGAACATCTCCATTAATAATAACGCGACGCCCGCGAGCACTAATAATACGACTAAAAAGATATTCATGCAAGTCCTTTCTATAAAAAATTTCAAATATTTTTTTCAATTCGGCTGCAAAGATACTAAATATCTTTGATATATGCAAGCGAAAAAAAATAATTTGCACAAATAAATTATTTATACTACTTTTGCGGCGATTTTTTGAGGGGCACCTTATTATATATTGCATATGAGCAAAAATCTGGTAATAGTAGAGTCTCCTGCCAAGGCGAAGACAATAGAGAAATTTCTCGGCAGCGACTACCATGTATTGAGTAGTCAAGGTCATATACGTGACATTGAACCGCTGGGAAAAAACTCGATGGGTATTGATTTTGAGAACGGCTACCAACCGCACTATGTGACCGATGTTCACAAGCAGCACCTGCTGGACCAATTGGCCAAAGAAGTAAAAAAAGCCGATACCGTTTGGTTGGCTTCCGATGAAGACCGCGAAGGAGAGGCTATCGCCTGGCATCTGAAAGAGGTGCTCAATCTGGACAAGAAAGACACCAAGCGCATCGTCTTCCATGAAATCACCAAGTCCGCCATTCAGGAAGCTATCCAGCACCCCCGGGATATAGATTACAACCTCGTCAATGCCCAGCAGGCACGACGCGTACTGGACCGTATCGTAGGATTTGAACTATCCCCTATACTCTGGAAGAAAGTGACAACAGGCCTCTCTGCCGGACGTGTACAATCAGTGGCCGTCCGTCTTATTGTAGAGAAAGAGCGAGAGATAGAATCATTCCGCGCCTCATCCTCCTATCGCATCTTCGCCGATTTCATCGGTGCAAATCCGGGTGACGCTTCTATATTGAAATGCGAATTGAATCATCGTTTCTCGCATAAGAAAGATGCCATGGAGTTCCTCGAGAGCCTGCCTAAATCGCAGTTCATCGTGCGCGATGTGCAGCGCAAACCGGTGAAACATCTCCCTGCTCCTCCGTTTACCACTTCATCCTTGCAACAAGAGGCGGCCCGCAAATTGAAATTCCCTGTATCCAAGACGATGCGCCTGGCGCAGTCGCTGTACGAGAGCGGAAAAATCACCTATATGCGTACCGACTCCGTGAACCTCTCTTCACTGGCACTGGCAACGAGCAAAGATGTCATTGCGCAACTGTACGGGAACGAGTATGTACATACACGCCAGTTCCACACCAAAACCAAAGGTGCACAGGAAGCGCACGAGGCCATCCGACCGACCTATATGAATGTTCAGACAGCCGGGGATTCAAGGGATGAACAACGACTGTACGAATTGATTTGGAAACGTACTATCGCATGCCAGATGGCAGACGCAGAAAGCGAGAAGACCAATATTGAAGTATCCGTCCACGGAAGTAAATATGCGTTTGTAGCGGTAGGCGAAGTGATCACATTCGACGGTTTCACCCGCGTATATGTACAATCATCGGACGAAGCGGAAGAAGAACGCCGTCTGTTACCTACTATGTCCCCGCGGGAACGACTTAAATTACAGGGAGCAGAAGCTATCCAGACATATGCAAAACCGCCTTTCCGCTATAATGAGGCGACCCTCGTGAAGCGCATGGAAGAATTGGGTATCGGCCGTCCTTCTACTTATGCTACGATTATTGAGACCATCCAGCACGTCAAATATGTAGAGAAAGGCTCTGTACCCGGACAAAAACGCGACACGACTATCCTAACCCTCAAGAACGGAGAAGTTGCCGAGCATCAGAAAACGGAGATATACGGCGCGGAGACACAACGTCTGCTACCAACGGACCTGGGACGCATCACAAACGATTTCCTTGTGGAGCATTTCCCGAAAATCCTGAGTTATGACTTCACCGCGAATGAGGAAGAGCAATTCGACCGTATTGCAGAAGGTAAAGCCAAATGGAATGAGACCGTGGATACATTCTACAAGACCTTTAAACCATTACTCTCTTCGATTTCATCGGGAAAAGTAAGCGGTCGTTTATTGGGCAATGATCCCGAAACAGGTTTACCCGTAATTGCCAAGATCAGCAAGATAGGTCCGTGCGTGCAGTTGGGGGATGCATCAAATGACAAACCGAAGTTCGCGAGCCTGAAGAAAGGTCAGTCTATCTTCTCCATCACCTTATCAGAGGCATTGGATCTGTTCCGCGCAGCACAACCTGCTTCGTTGGGAGAATACGAAGGACAGACCATCACAACGGGCACAGGCAAGTACGGTCCGTACATACGTTTCGGTAAGACGTACATCAGTCTGCCGCGCGGAAAAGAGATTTCTTCCCTGACACAGGCGGAGGCTATCGCCTTAATTGAACAACAAAAAGAAAAAGAAGTGCCTATTCAGTCGTGGGGCGATGTACAAATCCTTCGCGGCCGGTACGGCGCATACATCCATACGGACAAGGGCAATTACCAGTTACCGAAAACGGCTGTCGCACAGACGATAACAGAAGCGGAAGTACGTGAAATTATTGCACATACAGAGCCGTTAAAGCCCAGAAAACGCACTTTTAAACGAAAAAGTGTAAAATAATTCACAAAAAATTTGCTCAATTCAAAAAAAAGCAGTACTTTTGCACCCGCTTTCGTAGAAATCGAGAAAATTTGCGCTAGCAAATAATCGAAGTGAACGAAGTGAACGAGAAGTAGCGCAGTTGGTAGCGCACTACGTTCGGGACGTAGGGGTCGGGCGTTCGAGTCGCCTCTTCTCGACAAAAAGGATGGTCGATGGCCATCCTTTTTGGAAAACGAATAATTATTTATCAGCAATACAATGGCTAATTTTCAAAAACTGACTCCTCGTAGTGAGGACTACTCCAAGTGGTACAACGAATTGGTAGTGAAGGCTGACTTAGCCGAGCAGAGTGCCGTACGCGGATGTATGGTGATTAAACCTTATGGCTATGCCATTTGGGAAACCATTCAAGCGGAACTGGACCGTCGATTCAAAGAGAAAGGGGTAAAAAACGCCTATTTCCCTTTGCTTATTCCCAAATCGTTCTTGAGCCGCGAGGCGGAGCACGTAGAGGGTTTTGCCAAAGAGTGCGCCGTGGTGACGCACCACCGTCTGATGAATGACCCGAACGGGCGTGGCGTAGTAGTGGATCCGCAAGCTAAGTTAGAGGAAGAGCTGATTATCCGTCCGACATCCGAGACCATTATCTGGAGCACGTATAAGAACTGGATCAGTTCCTACCGCGACCTTCCTATCCTTTGCAACCAATGGTGCAACGTAATGCGTTGGGAGATGCGTACGCGTCTTTTCCTCCGTACCGCTGAATTCCTTTGGCAGGAGGGCCATACCGCACACGCCACCAAAGAGGAAGCGGAAGATTATGCCCGCCAGATGCTGGATGTATATGCCGATTTTGCAGAAAACATCATGGCTATTCCTGTAGTGAAGGGTGTCAAGTCTCCGAATGAGCGTTTTGCGGGCGCACTGAATACGTATTGTATTGAGGCAATGATGCAGGACGGCAAGGCTTTGCAGGCCGGCACAAGCCACTTCTTGGGTCAGAACTTCGCAAAGAGTTTTGACGTACAGTTCCTGACCAAAGAAAACAAATATGAGTATGTTTGGGCTACCAGTTGGGGTGTTTCAACCCGGTTGATGGGTGCATTGATCATGACGCACAGCGATGATAGCGGACTCGTCCTGCCGCCGCATTTGGCACCTATCCAAGTGGTTATTGTACCTATCTTCAAGAAAGAGGAAGACTTGGCCAAACTGATGGTCAAACTCAACCCGATTGCAGATGAACTGAAAGCACTCGGAATACGCGTCAAGGTAGATACCGACGAGAAATACACGCCGGGTTACAAGTTCGCGGATTATGAACTGAAAGGCGTTCCTGTACGTCTGGCAATGGGCGGCCGCGACTTGGAGAACGGCACGATAGAAATCGCACGTCGTGATACACAGACCAAAGAGACGATTTCTCTCGATGGAATCGTAGAAAAAGTGCAGGCATTGCTGGAGGAAATTCAGAAGAACCTGCTTCAAAAAGCACTGGATTTCCGTATTGCCAACACGCGCGAGGTGAACAGCTATGACGAGTTCAAAGAGGAACTGAAAAAAGGCGGTTTCCTCCTGGCGCATTGGGACGGCACGGCAGAGACGGAACAACGTATCAAAGACGAAACGAAAGCGACTATCCGTTGTATTCCGCTGTCAGACCTGCCGGGTCATCACAGCGAACCGGGAACCTGCATGGTAACCGGAAAGCCCTCCGCCGGACGCGTCGTCTTCGCACTCAATTATTAAACGGCATCATTTTTGTCAGTAGCCTTATAGCATGAGACGACTACTGTACATATGGCTTTGTGGCTTCTTCCTACTCTCTTCCCTTCAGGGGAGGGCTGGGGAGAGGCCTTTTTTAGATTCCTGCATGATTCGTATCACCGATGGCGACACGTTATACATCGCGTGGCTTCATGAAGTATGGGTGTACCCGCCGATGAAGTTCCGCAATAAGAAACAGGAGAAATTCTATTGGCGCACCGTCCGCGATGTGAAGAAATGCCTGCCGTACGCAAAGATGATTACCAAAGACATGCAGTACGCAGATCAGGAACTGGCAAAGTTACCGGACAAAAAGAGCCAGAAGAAATGGTGGCGAGCATACGAGCGGTACCTGTTTAAGAAATATGAAAAAGACTTTCGGGGCATGTATGCCAGCCAGGGCATGATGCTAATGAAACTCATGGACCGCGAGACAGATCGCACGAGTTATGAATTAATCAAACAGTACAAGGGAAAAACGAGCGCCAATTTCTGGCAGTTTATCGCCAAACTATTCAAGAACGACCTGAAGGAAGAATACGATGCAGCGGATAAAGACCGCATTACAGAACGGGTCATCAATCTGGTAGAAGCAGGGCAGTTATAACCCTGCTTCTTTTTATCGTAAGGGATAATTCTTTCTGAGGGATTCAAAAGCCTCAGGATTCGCTTTCAATTGACGGGTAATGCGCTCCAACCAGCCGGGAGCATTATCTCCATGAGAGTCCATCTGAGGAAGCGTGACAGGCGGCAAACAAAAGCTTTGCGCAATAATATCCAGACAAGTCTGTGAAGCATTGCGTTTTCCTTCGACAGAGTAGCCGGCAATGTGCATAGAAGCACGATAGGCATGCTGCAGCACCTCCGTATGGACATGAGGTTCATTCTCCCATGTATCGAGAATATAAGGATGACCACTACGCAGCAATGCCTGCTCGTCCACTACCCCGCCTCGTGCGGCATTGATAATCAAGGCGTGGGGTTTGCAGCGGGAAAGGAAGGACTCACTGCATAGATGGTGCGTCGACTCATCCAATGGTACATGGAAGGTGATAATGTCGCAATCAGCGATTGCTCCGCCGCTAAAGGGCTCGATTCCTTCGGATGCATCGAGAGAAACGCCGATATTTTTGGGAGGGTCATTAAGCAGCACTTTTAATCCTCGACGCGCTGCCATCTTCGCCACCAGTGATCCGACATGCCCGACTCCGACAACACCTATCGTTGGTGCTTTCGGCATGGGTAATTGGTTGTTGGTCCATTCATCGAGAACTTCCTCTACATAGTTGCAAACAGCTTGTGCATTGCATCCCGGACAAGCAGTCCAACGGATACCATGTGCTTCGCAATAAGCAGTGTCTATATGATCAAAACCGATCGTAGCCGTACAAACCAGACGTACCGAAGAACCGGAAAGGAGCGCTTCGTTCACTTGCGTGCGCGTACGCACAATGAGTACATCCGCATTGCGGACGGCCTCAGCATTGATTTGTTCCGATTCCAACGGGAAAATATCGATGCCAGGCCATTCGCTGCGAATAGCATCCGCTATAAATGGAATATGGAAGTCAATGACGACCTTCATCCCTAAACTCTATACACTAAACTCTAAACACTAATACTTTATATTATCAATCAGACGGACAGGACCGCAATATACGGTAACACAACCGATAGCATGATTGAACGTGTCGGTAGGAAGGAGTGTCGTTTGATCTACAATCTCGTAATACTCGACCTCCAGTCCGTCAACGGCATTAATGGTGTCTATGACCCGTTGTTGCACTTCGGCCACCGTAGCAGATTTTGCCCATTTCAACGACTCAAAAAGCGTGCGGGAGATGGCGAGAGCCGTCTGCTTCTCGGCAGCAGAGAGTCGTTCATTACGGCTGGAGAGAGCCAATCCGGACTCTTCGCGTACAATAGGACAATCAATGATTTTGAGATTTCCGAATGTACCGGCCATGGAACTGCGCTCTACCATGTGATGGATGATGGCGAGTTGTTGAAAATCCTTCTCGCCGAAATAACCTTTGTCCGGTTGGACGAGATAGAAAAGACGGCTGACCACCTGTACGACTCCATTGAAATGACCGGGACGCATCTTGCCTTCCATAACTTTATCGAGACCGGCAAAATCGAAATCGAAAGTGGTGTTCATCTCTTCAGCGGAGTACATCTCTTCAGGGGTGGGCGCAAAAACAAAATGGGCACCTATAGAACTTAATAATTCTGCGTCACGCTCGATATTACGGGGGTACTTGGCGAGATCCTCTTTGTTATTGAACTGCGTCGGGTTCACAAAGACAGAAACGACACACACATCGTTCTCGGACACGGCACGGCGAACCAAAGAGGCATGCCCTTCATGCAATGCTCCCATCGTAGGCACAAGACCGATGGTCTTTCCGGCATCCTTGCAGGCCTGAACCGCAGCCTGCAATTCTTTTTTTGTAGTAATGATTTGCATAATAGCGTTTATTTTGTTCCGCCCGGCATCAAGCCGGACACCTTATTCATTGCGGGCACAAAGGTACTGCTTTTTTCTGACATGTGCAAATGAAAAAAAACTTATTTTGTATGAACCGGCACTTATTTGTGCTATTCTAAGCATGCTATAAAATTAAAAAAGTCACTAAAACGGTTAAAAAAGCAGAATATTTTAATAAAAATTTATTAAAATTTGCACATGTCAATATTTTTTCGTAATTTTGCAGTGCGAAAAAGTGCATTGCCTATGAAAGAGCCGAAGCGTATCCTGTTTATCTCGCAAGAGATTTGCCCTTATCTGGCAGAAGAGACACCTATCCGGTTGCTCAATCGTCAGTTGCCGGAGTATTTCCAGTCCCATGGTTATGAGACCCGTACGTTCATGCCGAAATTCGGCGAGATTAACGAGCGTCGCAACCAGTTGCATGAAGTGATCCGACTTTCGGGTATGAACCTGATTATTGAGGAGTCCGATCACCCCCTGCTTATCAAAGTAGCCTCTATTCAATCGGCACGTATTCAGATCTACTTCATTGACAATGATGACCTTTTCCATCGCCGCAAGGGCGTGGCTGATGAGACTGGCGCCGAGTACGCGGATAATGATGACCGCGTGATTTTCTATGCGCGCGGCGTGATTGAGACGGTGAAGAAATTGCGCTGGACGCCGGATATCATCTTATGCTCCGGGTGGATGTCGGCATTGGCTCCGCTGTACCTGAAAAAGGCCTATATTGATGAGCCGTTCTTTGCCAAATCAAAGATCGTGCTGATGCTGGACGATAATGAATATAAGAAACCGTTCCCTACTAATTTCACGGATAAGTTACGCATTGAAGGCATTGCCAATACGGATGTTCGTTCGCTGGCCGGTTTCCCTGTCGGCTACGAGGAGTTGATGCGTCTGGCCGTTGATTTCTCAGATGCCATCGTCTATGCATCGCCAAATGTGAACCAGCGGTTAGTGAACTACGCGGAGACCAAAGGCAAACCGATTCTGACTTATCAGGAAACAGAAGATTTGGTTGCTGCATGCCAACGGCAACACGAATTCTATCAGACTTTATTGGAAACAAATGAGTAAACGCTTTGCAGGCATAGGATTATGGTTGATGCTGGCAGTATGCTTTATGACGGCATGTAAGGATGACTCATCGAGCGCCGGCGAAGCTGTTCTAAACGAGGAAGATGCCATCGTGGTGATGGCCGACACCTTCCCCCTGACCTCTATCGTTGAGAACAGCGGATCCATCATCGGACAGTCTGATTCATGTCTTTTGGGCGAGATCGAGACGGACTTTGGTTTGTTGCGCGCTTCTATCTTGGCGCAGTTGGCATGCCCGGAAGGCTACGCATACCCGGCGGGAGCAACCGTTGATTCGATATGTCTGTACCTGTACTACTCCAGTTGGGTAGGAAACGGTTATTCGCCATTGGCCATCAATGCGTATATGATGGATAAAAAGACCTTCTCGTATTATGGCACATATCCGTCTGACTTGAAAGTAGAAGATTACTGCTCACGCGACAAGTCGATTCTGACCAACCGACGCATCGTGGTAGCTTCCGAGAAACTTGATTCGATACAGGATGAGGATGGAAAATATGTACCTATGTTGCGCATGCGCGTAAACGATGATTTCAAGGATTATTTCTGGTCCATCCAGTCCTTTGAGAGCCAAGAGACATTCAATCAATTGTTCAAAGGTCTGCTTATTGAGAGTTCGTTCGGTTCATCCACCATGCTCAACGTATCAGATGTAGCTTTAGGCGTTTTCTATAGTTTTACCTATTCGAAAGCCGGTCGGGACACCACCGTTCATGACATGAAAGCGTTCTACGCCAACTCGGAAGTTCGTAGCGTGAATCATCTTCAGTACCAAGACAAGGATGCGCTGGTAGAAGAGTTGAGACAAGACTCGGACACCTATAATTATATTATCGCGCCTGCGGGCGTACACACGCGTATTACGTTTCCCATGGGTCGCATCGCTGATTCTATCATGGAACACATGGCTACGGACGGACGTATCACCAAGCGGCCATACGTCAACAAGGCACAGGTGAACATCGCCGTAGAAAATGTATTCCAGGGTTCATCATCCGACATTACACGCGATACATGGTTGCAACCTTCGCAATATATGCTGTTGGTAAAAGAAGAGAGCGCATACCGCTTCTTCGCCAAACGCGAGTTGCCGTCCGATACCTGCGCGCTGCTCAGTTCTCTCATACAAGGCACGGATTCAGTGGGCAACAACATCTATTACTATAGTTACGACATGTCGGATTTCCTGACTAACCAGCTGCGACAGGATGCCTTGGACGAGGATTTGGATATGCTCCTTATTCCGGTAACAGTGAATGAGGGTGTTACAGGTGTAACCGCCTCAGCCTATTCGGCTGTTAGACAACAAGAGACCATGTCAGCAACCATTATACGTTCGGCTAAGAACGGCATGAAGTTTGAAATAGTCTATTGCGGATTCTCCATTCCCAAGACAGCACAAGAATAAAAAAAAAACGCGGTTTCATACCGCGTTTTTTAATCTGTATAAGTCCGCTTTCTCAAGCTTTTCTTGCGCGAAAGCCTTTGTCACTGTGAAAGTCTGCGGGACCGTTCCTACACGCTTGTGGTTCGGTAATTCGTACATAACATCCATCATCACCGCTTCCATCAGACCGCGCAACCCGCGCGCACCTAACTTGTACTCAAGCGCCTTGTCAACAATATAATCCAAGGCATCGTCATCGAAGCTGAGCGTGATATTATCCATCGCCAACAGTTTCTTATACTGCTTGGTAAGAGCGTTCTTGGGTTGCGTAAGGATGTTGCGCAAGGCTTCCCTGTTTAGCGGATCAAGATACGTAAGTACCGGCAGACGACCGATTATCTCTGGTATCAATCCGTAGGACTTCAGATCTTGCGGTGCAATATATTGTAATAAGTTATTCTTATCAATCTTTGCTGCAGCTTCCTGCGCGGCAAAACCCACTGTCTGGGCATTCATGCGCTGCGATATCTTACGCTCAATACCATCGAAAGCTCCTCCGCAGATAAAGAGGATATTTTTCGTATCTACCTTAATCAACTCCTGCTCGGGATGCTTACGTCCGCCTTGTGGCGGCACGTTAACGATCGATCCCTCCAACATCTTGAGCAAACTCTGCTGCACGCCTTCTCCACTCACGTCACGTGTAATAGACGGGTTCTCGGACTTACGGGCAATCTTATCCACCTCGTCAAGGAAGATAATACCTGTTTGCGCTTTCGCTACATCGTAGTTAGCGTCCTGTAGCAGACGCACGAGCAGCGTCTCGACATCTTCGCCTACATACCCCGCTTGGGTCAATGCCGTAGCATCGCCAATAGCGAAAGGCACCTTAAGCATCTTCGCTATCGTACGTGCAAGAAGAGTTTTACCCGTACCGGTAGAACCTACCAGAAGGATGTTGCTCTTCTCTATCTCGACGTCATCGTTGGTAATCTCCTGCAGTAAACGCTTGTAGTGATTGTACACGGCTACGGAGAGGAAACGCTTGGCATTGTCCTGACCAATGACATATTGGTCCAGAAACTCCTTGATTTCCTGCGGTGTAGGCAGCGTCTCCAGCGAGAGTCCTTGAGTGCCCGTCTGCTTATTCTTCGAATTCGCCATCACCATACGATGCCCGGACTCAATGCACTCATCGCAGATGAGCACATTTTCTTGTATGCCCGTGTACATCGTAGGCATAGTACGACCGCAGAAACTACAGGTCGGTTGCTGGGTAGTGCTAGTGCGTTTTCCCATTAGTCTTTGTGGATAAACAACTTATCAATCATTCCGTACTCCAAAGCCTCTTGCGATGTCATCCAGTGGTCGCGGTCCGCGTCCTGACGAATCTGCTCGATAGCCTTGCCGGAATGATTAGAGATGATTTGATAGAGCTCTTCCTTCAGTTTGAGGATTTCTTTGGCCGTGATCTCAATATCACTTGCCTGTCCTTGAATACCTCCGAGGGGTTGATGAATCATCACGCGGCTATGCGGCAAAGCGGCGCGCATACCCTTCTCGCCGGCTACCAGCAATACCGCACCCATGGAAGCAGCCAGCCCCGTGCAGATAGTAGCTACCCGCGCCTTGACAAACTGCATCGTATCATAGATGCCCAAGCCGGCATATACCGATCCTCCCGGTGTATTCAGATACAGATTGATATCCCGCTCGCTATCCACAGAGTCCAGATAGAGCAACTGCGCCTGGATGACATTCGCCGTGTAGTCATTTACCTCGGTACCGAGGAAGATTACGCGGTCCATCATCAAGCGGCTGAATACATCCATCTGCGTCACATTCAGTTGGCGCTCTTCGAGGATAGTGGGAGATATATATCCGCCGCTCGCGCGGGTCTCATCCATGCTGCGGGACATGATATTCTCGACATGCATGGAGTTAAGACCCTGCGAGACAGCAAATTTCAGAAAGTCATTTTTCATTTTTTCTCAGCTTTCTCCGCTGCACGCTTTGCCTGTGCACGCTGGATATCGTATGCTATCGGCGAAGCGATGAACAGAGACGAATAGGTACCTACGATAACACCCATGAGCAATGCGAACACAAAGCCGCGGATAGTCTCACCACCAAAGATGAAAATTGCCAGCAATACCACGAACGTACTCATAGAGGTAGAGAACGTACGGCTGAGCGTGTTGTTCAAAGCGTCGTTGATATTGATGTTCTTCTCACGCTTCGGATAAAGACCGTTGTACTCACGAACACGGTCGAAGATAACCACGGTATCGTTGATCGAATAACCGATTACTGTCAGGATAGCCGCGATGAAGGCCTGGTCGATCTCCATGGAGAAAGGCATGATCTTCCAAAGAATCGCGTAGAGACCGAGGATGATCACCGTATCGTGCGCAAGAGCAGCAAGTGCACCTACCGAGTAAGCGAAGTTGCGGAAACGCAAAAGGATATAGAGGAAGATTACCAACAAGGCAGCCAAAACCGCCCAAATAGCGCTGGTAGTGATATCATCCGCGATGGCAGGACCTACTTTCTGGCTCGACATGATACCTACTTCGGCATTCGAATCGGTCGAGCGGAAGTCCTCGAAACTGATCTGGTCACCCAAGAACGGCTTGCAGCCCTCATAGAGCAATGCCTCGATAGCCTCGTCAGCCTCAGCGTTGTCCTCGTGGATACGGTAGTTGGTAGAGATACGAACCTGGTTTGCATCGTTACCGAAAGTAATAACGTTCACGGAGAACGTCTCATCATCCTCGTTGTTTGCTTTGAGTACATCCTCGATGCTGGAAGCTACGGCGTCGGTCTTGATACTCTGGTCAAAACGAACGACATAGTTACGTCCACCGGAGAAGTCGATACCGAGGTTCAGTTTACCGAAGATATGCGGCTCGAGACCCATGATAGCGAAAATCACCACTGCACCGGACAGGCAGTAAGCCCACTTACGGGCAGCCACAAAGTCGAAGTGTACGTTCTGCAGGAAGTTCTTCATCAGACGGGTGGTGAAGGTCAACTCCTTTGCACCCTCGCGTTTTGCATAATCCTCGAGCAACAGACGGGTAATGAACACCGCTGTCAGGAACGAAGAGATGATACCAATCATATAGGTAACTGCGAAGCCCTTGATAGGACCGGTACCGAAGATAGCCAGAATAGCACCCGTGAGGAACGATGTTACGTTCGCATCAACGATGGCACTGATAGCACCCTTGAAACCATCCTCAATTGCCTTACGCATACCCTTACCTGCTTTGAGCTCCTCACGGATACGCTCGTAGATAAGCACGTTGGCATCGACTGCACAACCCATCGTCAAGACGATACCGGCAATACCCGGAAGGGTCAGTACGGCACTGAACGAAGCAAGGATACCTACCAGCAGGAAGACGTTGCATACCAATGCGGCATCGGCAATCAGACCCGGAATCCAACCATAGTAGAAAATCATGTAAATAAGGATCAGCACGAAGCCCAGAGCGAAGGACCAGAGACCCGATTGAATAGCCTCACGACCCAGCGAAGGACCTACCACACTCTCCTCGATGATACGGGCAGGAGCCGGCATCTTACCCGACTTGAGGGTGTTAGCCAAGTCTTTTGCCTCTTCTACGGTGAAGTTACCGGTGATCTGACTATTACCGCCGGCTATCTCGTTCTGTACGGTCGGGAACGAATATACATAACCATCCAGTACGATAGCTACCGACTTGCCGATATTGTCTTTGGTTATACGCTGCCATGCTTTCGCACCCTCAGCGTTCATCGACATCGATACATTCGCATACGCGCTGAACTGCGAGAAGTCTGCGCGGGCATCGGTAATCACGTCGCCTTCAAGCGATGCGCGACCGTCACGTTGTGCTTTCAGCGCTACAATCTGATAGTACGCATTTGCCTCATCAATAGCTTTTACCGTCCAGAAGAAACGCACGTCACGCGGCAGAACAGCCTTCGCTATCTGCGAGTTGAGCATTGCGTTTACCTTTGCGGTGTCGGTATAGTGTACTGTACCTATCACCGGACCGCGATAAGCCTGACCTGCCTGGTTTACAGACGGATTAAGAACAGCGAACAAGGGGTTATTTTTCTTGTACTCAGCGAGCTGGGCAGCTTGGTCTGCCTCTGCAGCCAACGAATCGGCACCGAGGTTATCTACGAGCTCTGCGAGTTCGTCACCCTCTGCCTTCGGAGCCTCAGCAGGTTTTACCTCTTCTGCTTTAACCTCTTCAGGGCTCTCTTCTGCCTGCACGCCAGCCGCGAACTCACGGTTGATTTGAGCAAGGATAGGAAGCAACTCCGAAGCCTCGTAGGTCTCCCAGAACTCAAGGTTGGCAGAACCCTGAAGGAGTTTACGAACACGTTCCGGCTCCTTGATACCCGGCAACTCAATCAGGATACGACCCGGTTGAGCGAGTTTCTGAATGTTCGGTTGTACAACACCGAAACGGTCAATACGCGTACGGAGCACGTTGAAAGAGTTCTGAATAGCTCCGTCAACCTCCTCACGGATAACTTTCTCTACCTCTGCATTGGTCGAGTTAAGCGTCACTTTGTCCTTCAACTCGAAGGTCGAAAAGATCGAAGCCAATTGACCTTCCGGATCTACTTCTTTGTACGACTCGATAAAGAGCGTTACGAAATCCGCTCCGCTCGTTTTCTGTTTCTGCTTAGCCGCAGCCAACGCTGCCTTGTAGTTCGGCGTCTCGTTATGGCCACTCAACGCATCGAGAATGTCCGGAACAGACACCTCCATCGTTACGTTCATACCTCCCTTGAGGTCAAGACCTAAGTTGATCTCTTTCTCACGGCACTCTTTGAGCGTGTAGCCAAACCACACTTTCTTTGCTGCAATCGAATCCAAGTACTGGTACTCTTTTACTGCATCACCTGCTGCATACTCTTTAGCGGCTTTGTCATAATGACTCGTCACCAAAGAGAACGACAGATAGAAGGCACATACCAATGCAAGGCACACAGCCAAAATTCTAACAAGTCCTTTGTTTTGCATAATTGTTTTTTGTTATAACGTTATACTGTTTTTTTTCTTTTAAAACCCGATTCAAACGCTGGCATCGCGATGTTTGAATCGGAGAGCGAGCTTCCCTGAGTACCTATCGTTAAAACGTAGTTTTGACGCGCGTGCGAAGGGGAAGTACGCGAAAAAAGCGTGCAAAGGTACGGAAAAAAAATGACATACGCAAGCGCGCATGCCACTTTTCCCTATTTTTTTTGGATTTTTAGGCCTTTTTAGCCCTTTATCGCTTGTAATTCTCCCATTTCGTGTTCCGCATGTCGCCCGATTTGAGAAACTCCTCGTGCATAGCGAAGGCACAAGAAAGTTCATGCTGGGTCTGACCATGCTTGGCGATTTTGAGATAATCACGTAGCATTTCGCGATACTCCGGAGCAACACAGTTGTTGATGATCTCTTCAGCGCGCTGACGGGGACTCTTACCACGCAAATCGGCTACACCCTGCTCTGTAACAAGTACCTTGACGGAGTGCTCGCTGTGATCGAGGTGCGTCACCATCGGAACAATGGACGAGATAGCGCCGTTCTTCGCCGTCGAAGCGGTGGTGAAGATAGAGATATAAGCGTTGCGTGCAAAGTCACCGCTACCGCCGATACCATTCATCATCTTCGTGCCGCATACATGCGTCGAGTTCACATTTCCGTAGATATCAGCCTCAAGCGCCGTGTTGATAGCTATCAAACCCATACGACGAATCAACTCCGGATTGTTGGATGTCTCTTGCGGACGTAACAGCAACTTGTCGCGGAAGAAATCAAGGTCAGCAAGCACCTCTGCCATCTTGCTCCTCTACGAGACGCAACGAACAACCGGAAGCAAACTTGCAATGGCCGGCTTTGATGAGGTCCACTACGCTGTCTTGCACTACTTCCGAATACATCTCGAAGGGCGGGATATGCGGGTTCTTTCCCAACTCGCCGAGCACCGCATTTGCTACGTTGCCTACACCGCTCTGAATAGGCAGGAAAGAAGACGGAATACGGCCTTCGCGCAACTCCTTCTCAAGGAACAAAGCTACGTTTTCGCCGATCTTTGCCGTCACTGCATCTACCGGCGTGAAAGCCGGAATTTCATTCGGGCGATTAGTCTTAACGACCGCTGCAATCTTCGACGGATCAACTTTTATATGGTCCGATCCGCAACGGTCCGAAGGCTTATAGATAGGTATCTCCTTGCGATAAGGCGGGTCAAGAGGTTCGTACAAATCGTGCATACCACGCATCGATGCAGGGAACATCTCGTTCAACTCGATGATGATCTTGTCTGCCAGGCGACAGATAGTAGGCATGATTCCAATACCGGCTGCCGGCACAATCACACCGTCTTCGCCTACATACGAAGCCTCAATGATGGCGAACTTTGGTTTGGGAAGAAATCCGTAACGCAGATCCTGTGCCATGTGGCTCAGGTGCATATCGAAATAGTGCGTGCCTTCTGCGTTGATCTCCTCGCGCATAGACTTATTCGACTGGTACGGTGTACGGAATTCTACAGCGTGAGCACGCGCCAACGCTCCGTCACAACTGTCACCCATCGAAGCACCGGTCTCCAGACCTACACGGAAAGGTTTGCCCTCTGCGTGCAATTTCTCTGCGCGCTGCGCCAATGCAAAAGGAACCGCCTTAGGCACTCCCGTGGCTGTAAAACCACCCATGCCTAAGACGTCACCATTCTGTATCAATTCTGCCGCCTGCTCAGCGGTCATAAATGGTAAAGCCATTTAATTTTGAATTCTTAATTTATAATTTTTAATTATTCTGCTTTGCCGTCGCTGCCAAGCACATTGATGATCTTATGCTTGTACAACTCCTCCATGTAGTCACGAGCTACACCGCAGTATTTACGCGGATCAAACTCACCCGGCTTGTCAGCCAGCACTTTACGAACCGCTGCGGTGAAAGCCAGACGGCTGTCGGAGTCGATATTGATCTTGCATACAGCGCTCTTCGAAGCCTTGCGCAGTTGCTCCTCAGGAATACCTACTGCATCAGGCAATTTGCCGCCGTACTGGTTGATTATATCTACGTACTCCTGCGGAACAGAAGACGAGCCGTGGAGAACGATCGGGAAGCCCGGAAGCTGCTCCATGATAGCATCGAGTACATCGAATGCCAAGGGCGGCGGAACGAGTTTGCCCGTCTTCGGATCACGGGTACACTGCTCCGGAGTGAACTTGTATGCTCCGTGGCTGGTTCCAATCGAGATAGCCAGCGAATCACAACCCGTACGGGTAGCGAAATCCACTACCTCTTCCGGCTTCGTATAATGGCTTACAGCGGACGAAACCTCATCCTCTACACCGGCCAATACACCCAACTCTGCCTCTACCGTTACATCGAACTGATGTGCGTAATCCACTACTTTCTTCGTCAACGCGATATTCTCCTCATAAGGAAGAGAAGAAGCATCAATCATCACACTCGAGAAACCGAAATCGACACAACTCTTGCAAAGCTCGAAGCTGTCTCCGTGGTCAAGGTGCAAACAAATCTGAGGATGCTCCCATCCTAACTCTTTCGCGTACTCTACTGCTCCCTGAGCCATGTAACGCAACAACGTCTGGTTCGCATAGTTACGAGCTCCCTTCGATACCTGAAGAATCACCGGACTCTTGGTCTCTGCCGCAGCCTTGATGATAGCCTGCAACTGCTCCATGTTGTTAAAGTTAAATGCAGGGATGGCATAACCTCCCTTGATAGCCTTGGCGAACATCTCACGGGTGTTCACCAAACCCAATTCCTTGTAACTTACCATAATTCTACTAAAATTTTATTTTATATTTTGTCATTAATTCTTTCACTCTTTCACTCCTTATTCCCGCCAGAATTTTGCCGCATGATGACCCTTGATCAGCACGTGGTGGTTAGCAATCGGCGAAGTCAACAGATACTGGCTCACAATCGGTGTCGATTGAATCCATACCTGCGTGCGGCACATGTTCTTCTCGTACTGACAATGCGTAACTTCCACGTTTACAGCCAACAAGCGCTGCATGTCATGACTCAGTTTCACCAAGGTATAATCGCCTGCCGGCACCTCACCATGAATAGCTACACCTATACCCGACTCGAAATGCGTAGTGAACTCATGCTTCTCGGTCATACCAAGCGCTATCGTACATTTCGCCAACAGTATCTGCCCGTCCGGCTGGATACGTGCGGGGTTAGCCATCCATGCCGGCTCACCCGTCAGTTTCTTACAAGCAATCATCGTCAGCAATACCGGGATATCACTCTCGCAACCCGCCGGAATACCTTCATCATTCAACTTGCTGATAGCCAGACAACCCGTGTTCTTGATGGTCTTGAAGAGATCGAAACAACGAATAGTAATACCATCCAGCTTGTTCTTCTTGATAATCTCTTTCAAGCGCTCGTAGATGGCCTCAGCACCCTTCATGCCAGGATCTACCTCGCCCAAACTCGATACCTCCGTGAACGGGATATCTATCAGTTGGCAGTTCATCGCGCGCAACACTTCCTTGTAATCCACACTCGACGCTATCAGCCAGTCCGAAGACGCACCTATCACACCCAGACGCAATATCCGGTCACTGTGAAGTACTTTCTCCAGCGGCGTACGGGTCAGCGAATCCGTCTCACTCGGGTCCGGGAAAATGGTGTCGTTCTCATGCATCATTATCTTCGCCAAACCATTACGCTGACGGATGAAACTCAATATCTCCAATGCGGCAGGAAGCGAGTTACTGAACTCGCTCACCATCAGATAAATAGGACGCTTCAGGTCTATTTTCTTCTCGCGGATCAAATCCACAAACTGTGCCTCTGTTCCACCCGACAGAACGGCTACTACTTGATTTTCCTCGATAAAAGAATCTGAAATCTTGAAGGGCATTCCGGACACCTCAGTATGGAGGTGAGAGCATAATGTGTATAACATGGCTGTATGTTGTTTGTTAGTATTGTTACAAATTGCGCTGCAAAATTACTACAAAAATTTGGAATATACAAGCGTTTTGGCAAATAAAATGTAAATTTATTTATATTTTATGGACAAAGGCTTGTTGTTCGCACAAAGATGCGAACGTAATTTCGGCACGCCCCACAAGTGGGTTCCCTCCGAAATTACTATTTTTTTTTCACGCGAAATGAGTAATATTTCTGCCCGAAATAGCTGATTACAACCGTTATGACCGTAATAATCATCTTGCTCGGCGTCGGATACCAACCCCATACTTCTACGCATAACTTGAGCCCGAAATAGTTCACCGCCAGGTTGATAGCCACAATCGTTATATACCGCATCAACTGACGCGCACCGTGCAAATCCGACTGCGTGAAAGTCACGTATTTCTGCAACCAAAAACCCGTAAAAAGCGTGATCGGAAAAACGATACACAAAGTCGCAATATGCGGCGTGATCGCTTGCGCAAACTGAATGCTGAAAGCTGAAAACTGAATATTTACTATCTCGTGCCCGATAACAAAGTTATAAATCAGAAAATACAATACCCAATCCAATACCATGTTCCCGCCGCCGCACGCCGCGTAACGGAAAACCTGTTCCGGCATAATCTTCCGGAAAGGCACATAAAAAAAGTCAATTATTTTCGTTATCAACGAAGCTAATCTATTCATATCGAGCACAAAAGTACTGCTTTTTTTGCAATTATGCAAGTTTTTTACTCAAAAATTTGGTCATTTCAAAAAAAAGCAGTACTTTTGCAGCCGCAAAAGCCCGGAAGGGTCCCCTATACAAATATTTTATCGGGGAAAGTTTAACTAAATTAACACCATCTATGGACGACTATCACGCGGATAATGCAACAAGTACATGCCAAAAAATTTCTTGGGCAGCACTTCTTGACGGACCTGAACGTCGCCCGCAGAATTGCTGAGACCATCACCTCGGGCCGGACGATAGAAATCGGACCGGGTATGGGTGTTTTAACCCAGTTCCTCCTAAAAAATTCTAATGTTCAGCTCACGGCTATCGAGATAGACCGCGAGTCGGTGGCATATCTCAAAGAATGGTACCCCGAACTCCATCTTATCGAAGGAGACTTCCTTAAAATAGACCTGAATACCATCGTGCCGGAGGGCGAATTCAACGTCATTGGCAATTATCCCTATAACATCTCCTCGCAGATTTTCTTCAAAGTGCTGGAGTATAAGGACCGCATTCCCGTTTGCTCGGGTATGATCCAGAAAGAAGTAGCCGAGCGGATTGCCTCCAAACCCGGCAAGAAAGCCTACGGCATTCTCTCCGTCCTGCTCCAAGCCTATTATGACATAGAATACTTGTTTACAGTAGATGAGTATGTGTTCAACCCGCCGCCTAAAGTGAAGTCGGCCGTCATACGAATGACCCGAAACCGACGACGACGGCTCGATTGCGACGAAGCGCTATTTAAGACGGTCGTCAAAACCGCCTTCAACCAGCGACGAAAACAGATGCGCAATTCTCTTCAACAGCTGGTAGGAAAGGGTAATCCCATCCTCGAAGAGAAAATATTTACAATGCGCCCCGAACAGCTGACTGTTGAACAATTTATTGAATTAACCGCTTTAATCGAAAAAAATCATGTCTGAAATCAAGATATTCTATAAAGATAAGGAGAAAATCAAAGTAGCACGCGCTATCTCCGCACTCAAAGAAATAGACAAGAAAGATATCATCTGGATTGATCTGCTCGACGTTTCCGATAAGACAGAGGATACACTCGAGGGATTCCTCAAAATAGATATCCAGGAAGATGAAGAGATGGAAGAGATCGAGCTCTCGTCCCGTTATATACAGACGGACGATTCGATTGTCGCCAACTCCAACTTCCTGAAGAATAACTTTGAGATGGAGCCGGTCAACTTTATCCTCAAAAACTCCATCCTCGTCTCTATTCGCGATAACGAACTCGACACGTTTAACGAGACATTCAAAAAACTCTTTGTTAATACCCGTAATTTCCCGACGGGTTATCATGTGCTCGTGGCGCTCTTCGAGACGCGAGTCGAAAAGGATGCCGACTTGATTGAGGATACCACCGATATGATTACCGAACTCTCCCAGCAAATCAATGCCGAGTCGGATCACGTCGATGAAGATTTGCTCGTGCAGATCAAGGACTTGCAGGAAAAAGTAACCATCATCCGTCAGAACATCATGGATAAACAGCGGGTTATCTCCAACATCCTCAAATGCGACTTCTTCCCCGAAGAACTCAATCCGCGTCTAACGATGATCATCAAGGATATCAACTCGCTCTTTGACTACACTCGTTTCGGTTTTGACCGTCTCGACTACCTCCAGGATACCTTCCTTGGTTTGGTTAACATCGAGCAGAACCGCATCATTAAGATCTTCACGGTCATCAACATCATCTTCCTGCCGCCTACCCTCATCGGTAGCCTCTACGGAATGAACTTCGACTTCATGCCGGAACTGCATTGGAGACTCGGTTATCTCTTTGCGCTCGGACTGATGGTCATGTCGGTTGTGGTTATCTTGCTGATTTTCAGATTAAAAAAATGGTTATAAACATATTGTTAACAATCGGTTTTATACACAGTGTAAAACTTGTTCCACGTTGCATTTGTCAAATCATACAACAATCTGATAACTTCTATTTTTAATTTTAAATCAGTATATTTCAATTAATTAGCAAACTTATTTACAATTTTAACACCTATTCATATTCATGGATTTAGAAAAGAAAGAATATATAAATAAAATTAAATCCTTAGCCCGTGAAAAGAATGCCGTAATATTCGCGCACTATTATACGCGGCCGGAGATTCAGGAGATAGCTGACTTCATAGGTGATTCTCTCGCGCTGGCACAACAAGCTACGCGCGTACAGGCGGATATATTAGTAATGTGTGGCGTGCATTTCATGGGAGAGACGATGAAGATCCTCTGTCCGGATAAAAAAGTCCTCATTCCCGATATGAATGCCGGTTGTTCGCTCGCGGATAGCTGCAAAGCCGAGGATCTGAAGCAATTCATAGAAGATTATAAAAACTCCCTTCCCTTTAGGGAGGGGTCGGGGGTAGGCCCCATAGTAGTAAGTTACGTCAATACAACCGCCGAAGTGAAGGCTTTGACCGATGTAGTGGTCACTTCGTCCAACGCCAAGAAGATAGTAGATCAGTTGCCTAAAGACGCGAAGATTATCTTCGGACCGGATCATAACCTCGGTTCCTATATCAATTCCGTCACAGGACGTAATATGATTCTCTGGAATGGTGCCTGCCACGTACACAGCCGTTTCTCGCTCGAAGCCCTTTTACAACTCAAAGCGCAAAACCCCGGAGTGGAGGTACTCGCTCATCCGGAATGTAAAACGCCTATCCTTGCGCAGAGTGACGTCATAGGTTCTACCAAAGCATTACTCGAACATACCATCAAATCTCCCGCGAAGCGTTTTATTATCGCTACTGAATCAGGTATTCTCTTCGAAATGCAGCGCGCTTGTCCGGATAAAGAGTTTATCCCTGTGCCGCCGGAAGTGACGGAAGGAGTAGGATGTAGTTGCAACGAGTGCGAGTACATGCGCATGAATACGCTGGAAAAAGTGTATAACTGCCTGCTTCACGAGACACCTGAAATCCATGTACCAAAAGAGACAGCCGAAAAAGCTATCTCTTCCATTCAGCGGATGTTAAGTATGAGTTGAATCGGCAGGTGGTCCGAAAAGCCGTCTTTCTGATAGCGAAAACCATTAAAAGTACGTTTAGGCCGTAGTCCGAGATATTTCTCATCGGTTTCCTGTATCCACTCCGCGTCATAAACCTTTGCCTGGGAAATGCTATCCAAAGCTGAGGATACATAGAAATGATCCAAGAACCATCACCACAATCTTCGCCTTCGGATCTATTTCATAAACCGAATCTACTGCCCGCTGCAGCACTTCTTTTGCCGCTTTTCGTTTCCATTCGCTCTCTGCTTTCCCGCCCCGCTGACTCGGCAGATGGCAGACAAAGAAATGAATAGCATCCGCCTGCTCCTTTTTTTCGCCTTTCACCCTCGCGCATACATACAATATATCCCGGGTAATCAATTCATCCTCTAATCCCCTAATCTCTAATCCTCTAACCGGAATAGCCCTTGTGGCGATGGTATCAATCCGTGCTTTCTTATAGATAAGTGCAACGTCTATCCCTCGCGGATCGGGGCTCTCGTAATGCACGAAGTCATATTCTCCGCGTCGCAGCGTATAGCATAGACGCTTGACGCACAGCGCATTCTCCACTTCCTGCAGACCCACTATATCCACTCCGTCCCACTCACCTATATTAGTCAGCACCCGCGCTATGTTCTCCACTTTCCGGTAATACCGGCTATAACTCCATCGCCTCTCCCCTTCCGGCGTCCATTCCCAATCGTCTTTCTCAATAACCCGTTCACCCGTTAATCCGTTAATCCGTTCACTCGTTATAACGGAGTCATGCTTCGGATGAAACAGATTCTCCACGTTATAACTTACCACGCACAAATTCTCGGCCTGCACCCAAACCAAGTTTCCAAATGGAAGCCCACAGGTAAATCCTCCCACCAATGCCAATATAATCAATAACCGTTTCATTATTACTTCATACCTTTGTGCCTTTGAGCCACCTCTTCGCCAATTGGTATCCAGCTGTTCTCCAGCAGGTCCCAAAGGGTGCTCAATGGGTGCTGAAAGGGTGATCAAAGGCTGCTCAGCCCAAGATCACCCTAACCATCACACACTGTGCACACATATTCTAATCTCCAATTACACAGTTAATTATTTCGCCTGCAAAGGTACATAAAAAATCCCATATATGCAAATATACATGGGATTTTTTGGAATTATTTATGCCTTTTATTTAATTTCTTGTCCGGTTAGCGTGAAGATCTTATCTCCGCGCTCAATAAGGATTTGCGTGCCACGAAGCACTTTCTTCGTAGTATGCGTTTCCTCCTTTGTAATTTCCGTGGCAGAGCGGACGTAGTTGACTGTACCGAAAACAGTGTAGTTCCATTCTTCGCTCGTCAGCAAGATCTCGTAAATGCCATCTTCTGACAATTCAATGGAAATAGACTCTGTGAAGGAAACAGGTTCTGTATTTGCACGAACTCTTGCGGCGATATTATTCACGGAAGTATTATTTAGGGTAAATGTAACCTGTGCACCCGTGTTATTATGAACCGTAAGTTTATCGCCCGTCAAAGTTGCGTATATCTGATTAGGATCCACCGGATCAACGGTCGAAGAACCCGAGTCGTCCTGCGCGTACAAAGGAATAGTGTCTGTGGGATGTTCTTCTACGTAATAACCATTAAACTCACATCCATACTTTTGTGCTTTTGGAGAAGAATACACCTGCTCGCCGTATTTATAGGCGCAGAGGAGCGTAAAGACGCCAAGGTCTGCGGCGCTTGGACAAAGTTTATTGCTGTCATAAGCACCAACCGGTCCGTCACTCATTCCAACACCCTCTATCCATTCCATCCAGTATGGGTACACTTCCATGCCTTCGTATGAAGTAAAAGGAATAATTTCCAATGTGAATATTCTCGGATTGCTGTCGCTTATTGCGATGACAGTGGCATTATGCGCGTTTGTACAATCCTCTTTCTCCGTCTCCCCGCCAAGCCACACGTTTTCCAGTTCATCGCCCACTTGCGCGTTGAAAGCATACAAAAGGTACGCGTTCTGGCTATTTGCCGGTACGTAATAGATGTCTCTGTTGTTGCCTTCATGCAAAGCTCCTATGTACTGACCGTTTTTTTCTAATTTAAAATATTTCACCGGCATATCGATAAAGATACTGATACCTGTGTCCCTTGTCAAACGATAAATATCTGTTTCCAAGTAGCAGTATGGTCCCATACACTCAAACGGCTCATGAAGCACATGCCATTCGTCGCAGAGTGAATTGATGCGAGGTAATTGGTCTGAGAAATACTGTACATACAAATCATAGATATTGTTAACTGTAAGAAAATCATAACTGCCTCTTGTGTAAGGAATACCAGACGCGGTTGCCTGAAGCGGCAATAGATACATAGACGGAACAGGAGTGGATTCCATGTGCTCCAGAAATTCTTGCATCTCGGGATTCGACGTACTCAAGTAATACGTCTTGTCACTTGTCACTATCGCCGGTGTCAGACACGGAGGGCATTCTTCGTTTTCCTCACATGGATAGCCAAGCCACTGAATAGTTCCGCTTATCTGAATAATTGTAATCGGATCTATCGCAGCTATGCCTGCCGGGATACAAGCCGCTTCACTCGTCATCCACACGCTGCTTGCTATTGCAAGCACAAGCGTTAAAATAATCTTCTTTTTCATAATGATAAGGGTTTATTTAATTTCTTGCCCTGTTAACGTATAGGTCTTACCTTCCCTCTCGATGAGAATCTGAGTGCCACGGAGAATCTTTTTAGTAGTGGAAGCAGGATCCTCTTTGATAACATCTGTACCAGAGCGGATGTAGTTGACTGTACCAAAGACAGTATAGTTCCACTCCTCGCTCGTCAGCAAGATCTCGTAAATGCCATCTTCTGACAATTCCACAGAAATAGACTCTGTGAAGGAAACAGGTTCTGTATTTGCACGAACTCTTGCGGCAACATTATTACCGGAAACAGTATTGATAGCAAATGTAATCGTTGCGCCCGTATTATTATGAACCGTAAGTACATCGCCCGTCAAGGTCGCATATATCTGGTTTGGATCCACCGGATCTACCGTCGAAGAACCCGAGTCATCCCGTGAATACAGAGGAATAGTGTCTGTGGGAGTAGTATATGGGTTATAATTGTACTCACAACCATACTTTTCTCCCTCTTCAGAAACATACACTTGTTGTCCGTTTTTATAGGCGCATAGAACACTATAAGCTCTACTATTCGGAATTATAAAACCTGGTCTTCCTGTTGGGCCGGCAAGCGAACCGACACCTTCAATCCATGCGACTATTGTTGTATCAAGATAGCCTGATTGATAATATTCAACTGAAAGCACAAATGTTCTTGGTGTGGTTGGTTCAATTTCGATAATAGTGGCGCTTTTTATAGTATCTCCGACCCACAGATTAGTCAGTTTATCTCCTACCTGCGCGTTGAAATCATAAAGCAGATACTCATGTGTACTACCGTTGGGAATGTAATAAATGTCGCGATGAATTCCTTCGCGCAGGGCACCTTCATACGAATTTTCTTTCATCAACTTTACATAATGAAGAAAGTCAATAATTGTGTCAGAAGTCAAGCGATGAACAACGGTATGCTTCACTTCGCAGCCGCCACATAGTACATTCTCTACTTCTAACACATTCCACTCGTCGCATATTGGGAATAAGCCCAATTCTGATACTTGAATACCATATACTTCGATATACCTTGCGTTTTCGGTATTAAAATATATTCCATAAACATATGCCTGCAAGTCGTCTTTCCATTGTTGATCAATAGTCTCTAAAAGCGATTGAGCATATTCGGTATGCGGAATAAGGTAATGCAATGTATTATTTTTTTCTAATGCAAGCGTTTGACACGTCGGGCAATCCGTTTCCGGTTCACATGGTAAAGGAGCCTTTACCAACTTCCCCGGGTAATAGTAATACGCATCGTCAGATGTCTCTACATGTACAGAGGAAAAGCACGCTGCTTCACTCATCATCCACACGCTGCTTGCTATTGCAAGCACAAGCGTAAAAATCATCTTTTTCATAGTATAGCTGTTTTTAGTAATTTCTCTTGTAATTGCCCGCCGGAAACGCCTAACTTCTTTGCCGTCAGGTCTTTCAACTTGCCGATACTCTTTGGTGAACAGTTGAGCATTTCGGCTATCTCCTTATGGCTCAAACCGATGAGGACCAAGATACACATGCGAATATCTTGTTCGTTCATGCCCATATCCTGCAACTTGGTTGCCAAATTATAGAAGCGTTTGTTGATCTCCCGGCACAGTGCTTCATAATCATTCCAAACCAATTCCTGACGGATATCTTCACTTTCTAACAAGAGTTGTTTGTTCGCGTTCAGTTCTTGGATGCGCGTTCGCTCAAACTTCGCCTTTTCGGCACGCAGTTTATGTTGCTGCCAGGCGATGAAAATGAGCCAACTCAATAGTGCTAATCCACACATAATCAACAAGATAAACCATATTGTCCATCTTTGTTTTTCCGGATTCAAGTCTTGCTGAAGAAGGTTTACGGCGAGCGCCAACTGTCCATGCCGTTCTTTGATTTGTTTTTGTACATCCGCTCGATTGGATGCCAGACGAAGCAGTGTCTCTTTATCGGCCGTAGCGTCGTTATGCGTGAGGATATAATAGAGATCATCCAGGTAGAATGGATTCCTCGTGCGTGGCAATAGTTCCTTGGCATACCTACTTGCCGAGTCATCCATCTGCAAAAACGAGAAAGCCTGAGCACGAAGCATTAAAAGGTAGTCCGAACCATGCGAAGAGGATGTATAATAAAGAACTGAATCGTATTCTTGCGTAAAAAAACATGCCGCGGCTTTGGTCTCCACGACCTTTTGGGTCAGCGGCAAATAGGGATAACACGTTACTGCAGAATCGATTAGCGCCAGCGCTTGTGGTTTATGACCCATCACCGCTTGCTCCCACGCCATATTATTTAATGCGTATGCATATGTGAGAGAATCGTATGATTTCGCAAAATGTTCCGCACTTAGCTTGTACACCTCAAACGCCGTCTCATGGTCGTCCGCCTGGCGGCACATATTCGCCATATTCGAATAGATGCGTCCGAGTAAAGCTTCGTTCTCGGTTTCGCAATGTATGGCACGGATGAAAGCACGCATCGCTGCTACTTGTTCCCCTTTCTCGCGCAAGGCTTTACCTTCCTCATAATAGGAACGCGCGTCCGACGCGCGCCCATATAGAGGGGCGAGGAATAAAAGAAATAGTATAATCTTACAAGCTGCTTTCATCGCATTTTTCATTTGACGATGCAAAAGTACTGCTTTTTCCGCATCTACGCAAGAAAACACCTTTGAAAAGAACAAAATGTAAAATGCTTAAAATCAGCAAGTTACAGATTTGCTTGTTTGAAAAGCGACTTTTTTGACAACTTTAAGCCATTGAACTTAATATTGTCAGGGCCTTTTTTAGTGCCGCGATAAACGCATCTACATCCTTTTTATCATTATAGAGTCCAAAAGAAACACGCACTGTTCCCGGCACACCTAACTCATCAATAAGCGGCTCGGCACAATGATGTCCCGTGCGCACCGCAACACCCTGCTGGTCCAGCAAGGTTCCTATATCGAACGGGTGAATCAACTCTCCGCCGTTATACACATTAAAACTGATCACCCCAACCTTAGGTTGGCCTGCGGCATACACCTTCACACCTTCTGACTCTCCTAACCTTCTTTCGCAGTACTCCGTCAGTTCCTGTTCATGCGCCTCGATAGTCTCCAATCCCACGGATTGCATGTACTCTATCGCTTTCTGCAAGCCGTAACTGCCTACGAAATTTGGTGTGCCCGCTTCGAACTTATACGGCAATTCATTATAAGTAGTGCCTTCCCATCGTACGTGGTTGATCATCTCTCCGCCACCTTCGTGCGGCGGCAGTTGGTCTAACCATTCGCGCTTTCCGTACAACACACCTATACCCGTCGGACCGTACATCTTATGGCCTGAAAATGCCATAAAATCGCAATCCAGTGCCTGTACATCCACTTTCATGTGCGGTACACTTTGTGCACCATCTATACACACCGGAATATTCTTTTCGTGCGCCAGACGGATGATCTCTTCAACCGGCTGAATAGTACCCAAAACATTGCTCACATGCGCCACGCTTACAATCTTTGTGCGTGCATTCAGCATGCCCTTGAACGCCTCGAGGTCCAGCGTCAGATCTTCGCGTAGCGGAATATGCTTCAACACCGCTTTCTTGCGTTCGCATACCATCTGCCAGGGAACGATATTCGAGTGGTGTTCCAACCCGCTTACAATGACTTCATCGCCCTCATCAATGCACGCTTCTCCAAAGGAGAAAGCCAGCGCATTGATGGCATCCGTCGTTCCTTTGGTGAACACAATCTCTTCCGGCTCACGGGCATGGATGAACTGCGCCACCACTTTACGTGCTTCTTCATGATGCATCGTCGCCACCTGACTTAGATGATGCACCCCGCGGTGGATATTACTGTTCCACGTGCTGTATGCTTCAACGATAGCATCCAACACCTGCTGCGGTTTCTGACTCGTCGCCGCATTGTCCAGGTACACCAACTCCTGTCTATATACCTGCTCCTTTAATATCGGAAAATCTGCTCTGTTCATAGTTATTTTTCAATTCTTGATTTGTTTTGTTTTCTCTCCCAGTACGCACCATCTGATAACAGGGATTCGGCGTATTAGTTCTACTAACAGCGGCGACAACATTCGGCGTATTAGTTCTACTAACAGCGGCGACAACGTAAATACGGCAACCGTAAGCAACACGTACATCGCAACCGGAGGAAGCGTTGTATAAACCTTCATGCTATACCCCAAACCGGAGATGATTATATAGTGAACTACATAGATAGCAAAACTATTGCGGCACATGTAATCTGCAAACTTGGATTTCCGGTCATCAAAGCAGGCAGCGAACCATCCGATCATGGCAAGACACATCAGCCATCCATACACACAATTGAGTGGACTGCTTAGGTACACAGGAGTCGTGTTATCTTCACCGAAGGTAGTGATTAATAATGTTATACCGCTTGCTACGGCGCACACCATCAGTGGTATCCATCCTTTTCGTAATGACGTTAATACATTTTCATGCGAGAAGACGAAGTATCCGCTCAAAAAGAAAAGAAGATAAAAGAATGGTTTGTATCCGTTATAAAGACCGTCCAAACTTTCGGGGCGAGGGTTCATGATCAATGTTCGGGTACCTAACCAATACACTACGCCTAACAGGATAATTCCTGCCAAACCTATCTTCCCGCAAAGCAAGTAGAACCGATCTTGTGCATCAACCTTCCGAACGAGCAGCAAAACCAGACTAAACAACCATAGATTCTGTATAAACCATAATGGTCCCGTACCGCTCAGTGACCACGCCACATACTTAATGATGCCCGGAGTGTCGGCAAGCATGTCTATTCCATTCGTATAACTAAGTGTATGCGTGTTGAAATAACCGGCGATCCATTGAAAAACAAATAATCCTACTGTAGCAGGCACTAATAACTTGCGGGTGCGACTTTTGAACCACTCTTTCCCCGAATGAGCATCCAATGCGTACCGGGCACTGATACCTGCCAGCAAGAACAAAAGAGGCATAAACCAAGGATAGAGCAGATACATGATTCCATCTTGGTACTGAGGACCTCCGAAACCACCTATTCCGCCTACTACACCTTTGCCGTTATAGTAGTAAATAACATGGTAAAAGAGTACCAACAGTACGGTCACCCAACGCAAATTATCTATCCAATGTTTTCGCATGTTTTCTTATGGTTTATAATAACT
>CADBVL010000007.1 GCA_902798015.1 uncultured Bacteroidales bacterium | reverse complement strand
AACGAAGCTTTCGAGTTCAGAAACACGAACATGGACATGACGAAGCACGTGCAGTTCCAAGCGCACTCGAATGCTATGCTAAACGATGCAAGTTTTGCTGCGCACACCGTTGGTCTGCCTACCAACAAACTGGAGGAACTCTTCGTGAAAATCATTAACGATTGGCGTACCTCCTCCGAGTGCAAGCGTGCTATCCAAATGGAAGACCAGCTCGCAGCGCGCTTGGATAACTGGGACTGCTGCAAGAATGCCAAAGACGGACAGACTATTTGCTATCCTTCATGGTGGATTGAAGGCCGCAAATCCGAGAACGCACTCATCGATGCCTACAATAGAAGACAAGCAGAGAAATGGCTCGCAGAAGTGAAATCTTACGATGCACAGGTGACCGCCATGATGAAGCGCCTGATCGAATTGGACAACCAACTCGAGCAGATTCGCAACGGCGGCGAAATAACCGCAGCTTATGCGATGGCTAAGAGCCAAGCATACATAGCAGCAACACACCTCTACGACTTCAACTTTATCCTCGAGGTGGCACTGCAATTCCCGCATGTGGTTCATCAAGAAGAATCGCACTGCTGGACATTCTTCATCAAAGGATAATATAGCACAACATTAAGCAACAAGCAAGGGGCGCTTGCATAGCGCATGCAGGTATTCTCGGGGTAATCTCGTATCCTGCACTACCCTATATATACTTTGTATATATCCCGTGATTTTGAGTCACGGGATATATTTGTGCATACAGATTCCTTCCTTTCTGCTTTCATTCTGCTTTCGGGAAGCATACCTCGCCGTAGGATAACACGAAAAAACCGCAAAAAATGTACACTCGTACTATATATACATAGTATATATACTTTTTGTTGTGCATTTTTCATTTGCACATATCATTTTTTTGTTGTACTTCGGCACGCCCCTCTGGTTTTCTCGGTCGGCCTTAGCTCCCCGCTGGCCTTCCCTTTTCGAAGCCAAAAGTCAATTGGCGTCTCCATCTCCGAAATTACATCCGCTATCCGCATGGTCTTTAAGGCGCTCTATAATCGCGGTGTACACACCGCCCTGCAAAAAAAGTTGCTCAAAAACTTGCATATATGCAATTTTTGTAGTACCTTTGCAGCGGATTTTGTTAATTACTATGACAAAGCTTAGTGTAAATATCAACAAAGTGGCAACACTGCGCAATGCGCGCGGGGGAAATATGCCTGATGTACAGCGTTTTGCAGTGGATTGTGAGTTGTTTGGAGCGCAGGGTATAACGGTGCATCCGCGACCTGACGAACGGCATATCCGCAAAGAGGATGTGTATCAACTCAAGTCGATGGTGACGACGGAGCTGAACGTGGAGGGAAACCCGACGGAGGAGTTCTTGGCGCTCGTGACGGATATCCGCCCGACCCAGGTGACTTTGGTGCCGGATGACCCGAGTCAGTTGACCTCTAACCACGGATGGGATACACGCAAACACCTCGATTTCCTCAAGGGCGTAGTGAACCAACTGCATGCCTATCGCATGCGTGTGAGCATCTTCGTCGATCCCGATCCAGTGATGGTCGAGTATGCCTTGCGCACGGGAGCCGACCGCGTAGAGCTCTATACAGGCCCGTATGCAGAGATGTTCGAGTCCGACCCCAAACGAGCTATCGAACGCTACCGTCCCGCAGCGGAGAAAGCCCACGAACTGGGACTGGGGATGAACGCAGGACATGACCTCAATCTCAAGAACCTCAAGCCGTTCATCAAGGCTTTCCCATGGACCGCAGAGGTCTCTATCGGACATGCTATCATCTGTGATGCCCTCTATCTCGGCATCCAGGAGACAATTCAGGAATACCTGGACTTACTGAAATAAATCAGCAATTAGCAATTATCAATTATCAATTAGCAATTAGAAATAATAATTATATGCTTTTACAAATCGACACGGTAGCTCTCATGGAAGAGCTGATCACTCCGGCAGAGGAGCCGATACAAGAGTCTATTAACTTATGGGAGATGGCGCAGTACGGCGGCTGGATCATGCTCATCCTGGCTATACTGTTAGCCGCGGCATGTTATATCTTCATCGCCCGTCTGGTAGTCATCAAGCAGGCTACGCGCGAGGATAAGTCCTTCATGGACCGCATCCGCGATTATATCCATGACGGTAAAATCGACTCGGCGCTGAACCTGTGCAAGCAGACAGATACCCCCTCGGCGCACATGATAGAGAAAGGTATCACGCGTATCGGGCGACCGATGAACGATGTACAGGTAGCTGTGGAGAACGTCGGCAACCTCGAGGTGGGCAAGCTGGAGAAAGGCTTGGTTATCATGGCGACCATCGCTGGTGGCGCACCGATGCTCGGCTTCCTCGGAACAGTACTCGGTATGGTTCAGACCTTCTACAACATGGCGCAGACTTCGGGCGGCATGATCGAGATGAGCGCCCTCTCTACGGGAATGTACCAGGCGATGGTGACAACCATCGGCGGTCTGATTGTCGGTATCCTCGCTATGTTCGGATATAACTATCTCGTAGCCCGCATCGACCGCGTTGTCCGTCTGCTTGAGAGCCGCACGATGGAATTCATGGACCTGCTCAACGAACCGGCATAATTCCTAATTTTTAATTTTAAATTTTAAATTTTTAATTATGTCCTTAAAAAGACGCAATAGGGTGGAAGCGACCTTCGCGATGAGTTCGATGACGGACTTGGTGTTCTTGCTACTCCTGTTCTTCGTCATGGCTTCGACGATGTCTTCCCCCAACGATATCAAGATTAACCTGCCTGCATCGCGGGCACAGAAAGTGTCACGCCCGCAGGTGGCTAAAGTGTCCATCGACAACCTCGGTAACTATTTCGTGGCATTAGGCAAGGACAAACCCGTACAGGTCGCGCCGGAGAGTCTGGAGGCGTACCTGAGTACCATTCAGGCATCGGACACCACGATGTATATCGCGCTGCACGCCGATGAAGACGTGGCATACAAAGAAGTGGTGCGCGTGCTCGACATCGCGAACGAGCATAAGATGAAGCTGGTTGTAGCTACCAAGAGATAGTGAAAGGTGACTAAGAAACAACAACGACATATAATCGCTACGGCAGGCACGGTGCTTTTCCTGCTCCTGGTGTTCCTGCTGCTATGGTTTTGTTACCTGACAGCGGTGGCGCCTGAACAGGCCGAAGGTGTTGAAGTGGAGTTCGCCGAAATAGAGGAACTGGACGAACCCGATGAACCATCCGCGTCTGCGTATGCCGAAGAACCTTCCGAGGCAGCACCTGCCGCTCCTGCGTCTCCCGCAGTAGTGGCCACCGACCCGAAACCCGCTTCGCCTCCTGAGCATATCGTCTCCGAAGAAGAGACCTTAGCGCTCGAGCGGGCACGCAAAGAGCGCGAGGAACGCGAGGCTGCTGAGCGGGCGCGAAAGAAGAAGGAAGCGGAGGCTATCGCCAAAGCCCAACAAATGGGCAATCTGTTCGGCAAGACCGACGGTACCAGCGTCGGCGGAGGTGATACAAAGGGCGAAGGACAGAAAGGCAACCCAGCAGGTCACGGGAATGTGGGAGGTAATAGTTGGAACCTCGCAGGGCGAGACATCAAAGGTACTTTTCCAGTGCCAGAAAAAGGGAAGTATGCACCAGGTAAAGTGGTTATTGAAATTCGCGTAAATCCGCAGGGACGAGTAGTAAGTGCACGTGAAACGACGGGAGGAAACATAAGTGATCCTACTACGATAGAAGCAATGCTTAAAAAGGCTCGAGAAGTGCAGTTCACTCCTTTGAATCAAACGCAAGACCAAATAGGTTATATAACGTATATTATTCCAGATTGATAATTCAAAATGTTTGTTAATTTATGAATTATTTATTTCTTGACAACGGTTTCGAAGAAATCGAAGCAATCACGACAATTGACTTACTCCGCCGCGCGAATATCGCGTTGACGACTGTCTCTATTACCGGTAATCCGATGGTGCTTGGTGCGCATAACATCGCAGTAGAGGCAGACGGACTCATCGAGCGTATTGACTTCTCGGACGCAGAGATGTTAATCCTTCCCGGTGGACAAACGAAGTTAGGCGACTGTTCCGCATTGTGCGAGTTATTGATTGACCACAATAAAGCCGACAAACTGATAGCGGCCATCTGCGCCGCGCCGGCTGTACTTGGCAAACTCGGCATACTGAAAGGCAAACAGGCTACTTGCTATCCCGGTTTCCAGGATGCGTTAGGCGAGAGCTACGTGGGGGGACTGGTAGTGGAATCAAAGAATATCATCACGGCGAAAGGTCCCGGACTGAGTTCCGACTTCGCCTTCTGTATCATCGAGCGTTTAGTCGGCAGCGAAGCCGCTGATGCGGTCTATGATGCTGCTCAATACTGATGTGTCGTCATTGACGATGGTAAGAATCTTTCCCTGCGGTACTTCGGTGCTCGCAGGGATTTCTTTTTGCGCGCGTATGCGTGCACGTACCTTATTTATATTTTCAGGGGTCGCCTCGTTATGATAGTCCCGCGCGATAGTGCGCGCTATGCGGGTCTCTTCCGGCGCAGTCACCACAACAATCTTGTCGCAGAGTTCGTCAAGTCCCGACTCGAATAATATCGCCGACTCGACGAATAAAGGTGAAAGGTGAGAGGTGAAAGGTGAAAGGATATCCGCTTTGACCGCAGGATGCACAATCGTATTCAACGCCTTCAATAGCTGCGGCTCTGCAAAGACGCGCTGTGCAACATATGCGGTGTTATACTTACCGTCTATAAACGCCTCTTTGCCTAAGAGTTTGATGATTGCTTTCTGTACCTTTTTATTCTGCGCGATGATGCGTTTGGCTTCCCGATCGCAGTCATAGATAGAGAACCCGCGCTGTGCGAGTGCCGCGGCGATGAAACTCTTACCGCTTCCTATTCCTCCTGTGAGACCAATGACGCGCTGCATAGATAACTTACTCCGGTTCTAAAACGGTTAGAATTGGAAATAAATAAAAGGTTGCATCTCGGCGGAGACAAACTGGTAGATGATGATGATGGCAATGCACACAACGAGCACCATCAGCCATAAAGGCATGGCGGAGAACGCCAATCGGTAGCGGCGTTTCCAGTTGGTGGGCAACCAGTGAATGACCATTCCGGCGACAAACATCGCTACTACCCAGCGGTATTCCCATAGGAAAGGAACAATGACGGCATTGGTCCACGCCCCGCCGATCTGGTTCACCATATTCTTTGCCGTCTCCCAAGCGACCTCGTTGGCAGTTGCAGGATCGAGGTTACTGCTCGAACGGAAGAACAGACGCGTGAATGTGATGAACGTAAAGGTCTGCAACACAGCCCAGGCTGTACCTAATGCCTTCGTGAACTTCGTCTCCGCCCCTTCGCATAGGAAATAGATGTATCTTACGGCAGTGACCACCCAGATAATAGCCGCCCACACTGCGAAGAGTCGCCATGCAGGAAGGTTCGTTAGATAGTCCGCGATACAAAGACCGCCCGTGAGAAGCGTCATGGTCGTAAAACGGACGTGCCAATTCATCTCACGCCAGATTTTCTCCACAATCATTCCAATGCCGTTGATACCTCCCCAAATGATGAAGTTCCAACTCGCGCCGTGCCATAAACCGCCGAGTACCTGCGTGATGAACGAGTTGAGGTTGGCGTAAAGCAACTTGCGCTGATGGCTGATGACGGATGACTGACGGCTGATCTGTATTTTATTCCAAATCGCCACGCCGACAATGAAAACGCCGAAAGGCACCAGTATCCACCACCAACCTGTGAGGGCGGCGGACACGAGGGCGATGAGGGTCCACCAGAAATAGGTACCGAAACCGATCTTCCTGTTTCCGCCTAACGGGATATACAGGTAAGTCTTGAGCCACCTGCCTAAAGACATATGCCATCGCCGCCAGAACTCCTGAGGGCTTTGCGACTTATACGGCGAGTTGAAGTTCATCGGCAGATAGAAGCCCATGAGCATCGCTACGCCGATGGCTATATCCGTGTAACCGGAGAAATCCGCATAGACCTGCAGCGAGTAAGCAAAGAGCGCAAAGAGGTTTTCGAAGCCCGAGAACAACAACGGGTTGTCGAACACGCGGTCGATGAGGTTCACCGCCAAGTAATCCGACATGATGATCTTCTTCGCCAAACCGTTGAGAATCCAGAAAACAGCAATGCCGAAGACTCTACGGCTGAGTCGGAAAGGTTTGTATAACTGCGGTACGAACTCTTCTGCGCGAACGATAGGCCCTGCTACGAGTTGCGGGAAGAACGATACATAGAATCCGAAGTCCAGGATGTTCTTCACGGGTTGTATCCGTCCACGGAACACATCGGCCGTGTATGAGATGACCTGGAAGATATAGAACGAGATACCTACAGGTAGCACGATCGTGTCTACGCTGAACCGGCCTGCCTCGGAAAAACCATTCCCTATATACGCGAAGATGTCAAATACCCGGAAACCCGTGCCGAACAGGTCGTTGATCATGTTCGTGAAGAAATAGGCGTACTTGAAATAAGCCAACAAACCTAAATCAATTGCTACAGACAGACACAGCCAGAATTTCTTTTTGGACTTATACGCCTGCGCGGCAATGAGCCATTCCGAGAGGGTGATAAAGGCAAGGATTAAGAGAAACAATCCACTCGTCTTATAGTAAAAGAACCAACTGACGAATAGTAGATATACATTACGGAGATGCAATCTCTGATTGCTGACTGCGGACGGCTTGATACTCATTATCAGTGCAAACAGCGCATAGACCAGCGCGAAGAACGCCCAGAAATAGAACTGGGTAAAGAGTAACGGACTTTCCGCGTCAAATCCTAATATGTTATGCAAGAAGTTCACCTTTCACCTTCCAATATCCATTCAGCGACAGCTTTGCCTGCTTTACGAGCACCGGCACGGGTAAAATGTACACCGTCCGATCCTGCCAGTCCCACCTCTTGCCATTTCATCATCGATCCACTGCCGCCCATCCATCGGTAGAGACTGAAATAGGCGATGTGCTCATCCACCGCCATCTTCCTGAGCAACTTATCCATGTACGGCACCATCGGATAGGTCGTCCATTCTCCGTCTGTCTGTGTAAGCATGTCGCTGGGACCGATAAAGAGTATCGACGCCTCCGGAGCGCATTCACGGAGATACTGCACTTGTTCGCGCAGTCCTTTGACAATCGCGGAGATAGTACCAGGGTTCTTGTTCGACGGGATAGCGTTGCCGCCGAACTGCATGATGATGAGTCGCACGTTCTCGCGCTGGTAGAATGAGCTTAACTGATTGCGGTCCATCTTCGTGAACACAAGTCCGAGACATCCGCGCATAGGGATGTTATCCACGATGACACCTGTGGCGCTTTCTTGGGAGAGCGCATAGACATCCCCGCGACCGCTCAGTTGTACGGTGTCGCCACTGAGCATATAATGAACGGCGGTGTCGGCAAAGATCTTCCATCGCGAATAACGCGGCTCCTTGGCCTGCGGCGTACAGATTGCCGTGAGAGCTTCGCTGCCCTTCACCAGACTGTCGTTCATAACCGCCATCTGTCCTAAGGGACCGTATAGTCCGTCATCCCGTTGGTCGCGTTTGAATCCGTAAACGAAATAACGGCGCGGCCCTTGTGCCGGCGTGATGAAACGCCCGCCCATTCGTAGTTGCTGTTTAACAGTGAGCGAAGGGATAGTCTGCACGAGAGGCATCAACCCTACACCCGCTCCACCATAACGAGCTTGTAGTGCTTCGCGTATCTGCTGCGTCATGCGGTCCTCCTCTATCTGACTGTCACCGTAATGCAGTACACGAACGGTGCGTTCGGCACTCTGATCGAGCGCGGCATAGAAAGAAGAGAGGAAGACCCGGCTGTCCGTCGTGGAGTCTACCGCGACATGCGGGATGACGGGTTGGGGTGCAGAAGGAGTGGTGTCCGCCAAGAGACTGTCCGGAGCAACGGGAAACTCCTCCGGGATAGCCAGCGTGTCAGTCGACAGATCGTCGCTATCGGGCTTTCCGAAGACTTCCGCCAGACTTGGCCATCTCAGTTCCTGTTCTCCCCACGAGACACGATCCGGGAGCACGATACACAGTACACCCAGACAAGCCATTACGCAGGCGATGAAGATCAGAACTTGATGCGGTTTCATGGATTTTTATTTCTTCCACAGTGCCCTACTGAAGAGCAGCAGTACTGTGAATATCTCGAGACGCCCGATGAGCATGACGAATGTTGCTACCCATTTGGCAGTGGCAGGGAAGGCGGCGTAGCAACCGCTCGAACCCCATTGTCCGATGGACACACCCACGTTGCCGATCATCGACACCGCGACGCCTATCGACTCGTCGAAGCCGATGCCGCAACCGCAGAAACAGATGGATGCCAGCACGATGATCGCTACGTAGAAGAACATAAACGCCATGACGTTACTGGTAGTCTGCTCGCGTAGCGTGTGGTCGTTGAAACGGACAGGAATGACCGCGTTGGGGTGAATACGGCGTTTGATTTCCGCTAAAGCGGACTTGGCGAAGATAGCCAGTCGTACCCATTTCATTCCTCCGGCCGTTGAACCCGATGCACCGCCGCTGAACATCAGGAAGAATACGATCATCCAAAGGATCGGCGGCCAGATCATATAATCCGCAGCCACGAAGCCGGTACTGGTGATAGTAGAAATAGCCGTGAAGAAGCCCAGACGGATACTGGACAGATAGCCGCGCGTAAAAATCAGCAGACCGACCGTCAGCACCAGTCCCATCACCATGCAGGCACTTACATACCAGCGCGTCTCTTCGTCATGGAAAAGACGCTGCGGCTTGCCGCGGAAAGCGTATATGAGTTGCGTGAAGTTAATACCCGACAGCAACATGAAAACCATGATGATCCATTGGATAGCAGGGCTGTAGGAAATCATGCTGTCGTTATGCGTGGCGAAGCCTCCGGTAGAGATGGTAGCCATGGCGTGGCATACGGCGTCAAAGCCGCCCATGCCGCACAGCCAAAGCAGCACGCCTTCCGCCACTGTGAGTAAAATATAGGTTAGCCACATGTGTTTGGCGGTGTCGGCGATGCGCGGACTGAGTTTCTCGTAACTCACACCCGTCACTTCGGCGCTATAGAGCTGCATGCCTCCCAAGCCGAACATAGGTAATATCGCGACACTGAGCACGATGATGCCCATACCGCCGATCCATTGCGTGAGCGCGCGCCAAAGGAGGATGGAGTGCGACTGCGCAGTGACATCGGTGAAGACCGTAGAACCGGTGGTGGTGAAACCCGCCATCGTCTCGTACCATGCATCGGTGATATGCGGTAATGCGCCGCTCAACCAGTAAGGCAGCAGGCCGAAGAACGAATAGACGATCCATACTGTCGCCACGATGACGTATCCTTCGCGTTCGCCGACGCGTTTCTCCGCGCTGCGGCCGGCAAGGAGCATCCACCAGCTACTCACCCATGTGATGGCAGAAGACACTACCCATGCGCCCAAGTCCGCCTCGTGGTACCACCACGCCGCGAAAGTCGGAATGAGCATGAAGATGGCTTCAAGCGTCGTCAGTATTCCCATGGTCTTGAAGACCAGCCGCCAGTTGAAGGTTCGTGTCATTTGAAGAAACGCTCTAAGGTTCGTATTACATGGCTCTTGCAGAAGACCACTACTAGGTCTCCGGCAATCACTTCGGTGTCGCCGTTCACGAGGATACCCTCACCGGCACGCACGATACCACCGATATTAGCCTCTTCCGGTAAGTGAAGATGTTTTACCTGATGACGGGTGATAGTACTGCCTTCTTTGGCATAGAACTCCACAATCTCTGCGTCTGCGCTCGTTAGGTTATGCACGCCGCGTACACTCGCATCGAGAAGCATTTGGTAGATATAACTCGCGGCGATGGTCTTCTTGTTGAGCACCGTGCCGATATCCAGACCTTCGGCCATGGGGATGTAATCGAGATTCTCCACCTCAGCGATGGTCTTGCGTACACCGAAACGTTTGGCGGCCAGACAGGCAAAGATATTCGCTTCGCTACTGTCTGTCACGGCTACGAAAGCGTCCGCATCCTGGATACCCTCCTCTTTGAGGATATCCATGTCCGAACCGTCCGCATTGATAATCAGCGCATTCGGCACTTTCTCGCTCAGAAGATTGCATAACTCGCGATCTTTCTCGATGATCTTGATGTTCATCTCATCCGTCAGCTCCGTTGCCGCCTTGCGGGTGATGCGGTCGCCGCCGAAGAAGATAACATTCTTGATCTCGCGTTTGGACTTACCGAGTTCTTCGCGCATAAATTCCATGTTCTCTTTCGGACAAACACAGAAAACCATATCGTTTTCCATGACCTTATCCTGTCCGCGCGGGATAATGGTCTCCTGTTCGCGCTTGATGGCTACGATGCGGTATTTGCCGTGGTTGTATGCGCCGGAGGAAAATTCCTGCCCGATAATCGATGCGCCCGCACGAACCTTGACGATGCATAGTTCCAATGCGCCCTGACAGAGTTGTAGATGGTAACGCATCCAGTTCGTGCGAAGACTTGACTCGATCTCATTGGCCGCCAGCACCTCAGGATAGATGAGGTGGTTCAAACCCATGTTCTCGAAGAATTTCTTGTTCTCCGGCAACAGGTACTCGTAGTTATCGATTCGCGCCAGGGTGCGTTTGGCACCCAGACTGTTGGCTATCAGACATGCTGTCATGTTCTCCGTCTCATGAGGAGTGACGGAGATGAATAGGTCGCAGTCTTTGACGCCAATCTCCCGTTGGTCATGGATAGAAGTGGGATTACCCACTTTGGTGAGCATATCGTAGTTGGCACTCAGGTCGCCTAACCGCTCCTGACTCTCGTCGAGCAGACTGATTTCCATATCTTCGCGACTCAACAGCTTGGCTAAGTGTGTTCCTACTTCGCCTGCGCCAGCGATAACAATTCGCATAATAAACCCTCCTTGTCTAATTTAAGCATATGATAAAGCTCTTTGGTAGAGCCGTGTTCTACAAACTGGTCGCGTACACCAAGACGGATCACGCGCGGGGTGTACCCATGGTCGGACATCCATTCCATTACCGCGCTGCCGAGACCGCCGGCAATCATGCCGTCTTCCGCGGTGACAATAGTCTTGAATCGCTTACCTACCTCATGTAATATCTCGTCATCCAGAGGTTTGAGCCACCGCATATCGTAATGCGCAATTTCGAATTTTGAATTTTGAATTTTTAATTCTTCAATAGCTTCGCCCATCGGATTGCCGATAGCACCGATAGTCAATACCGCAATATCCTCTCCGTCCCGCAACTTCACGCCCTTGCCTAATTTCATCATTCCATCATTGAGCGGCTTTGCCGCGCTCATTTCATCATTAATAGGCGTCCTGCCGCGTGGATACCTGATCGCCACCGGTCCTTCAAGCCTCTCCGCCAACTGCATCATTGCTTTCAGTTCCTCGCCTGTGCGCGGAGCGCATATTTGCATGTTTGGTATAGGACGAAGGTATGCAAGGTCGAGCAGTCCGTGGTGGGTGGCACCATCATTGCCCACGATGCCTGCGCGGTCGATACATAGTACAACGTGCAGGTTCTGCAACGCCACGTCATGTACGATGTTGTCGTACGCGCGCTGCAAGAAGGTGGAGTAGATGTTGCAATAAGGCAGCATGCCTGCTCTCGCCAAACCCGCACTGAATGTCACAGCGTGCCCTTCGGCAATGCCGACATCATACACACGGTCCGGCAACTCTTTCTGCATGATACTCATCGAGCAACCCGACGGCATGGCGGGCGTGATACCCACAATCTTATCGTTCTTTTTGGCTAACTCCAACAAAGTTTCACCGAACACCTCCTGCCATAGCGGCGGGGTAGTTAATTCGTAATTTTGAATTTTTAATTCGTCACTACGGCGCTCGCCGGTAGTGACATTAAACTCTCCGGGTGCGTGCCAAACAGTCTGGTCGTTTTCTGCGGGCGCATAACCTTTGCCTTTCTTCGTGATGATGTGCAGCACCTTGGGCCCCCTGTGGTTCTTAATCTCACTCAGGATGCGAACCAAACCCTCTACGTCATGACCGTCCGTAGGACCGAAATAACGAATGTTCAGACCCGTAAAGATATTACTCTTCTGTTTGCTCAGTGCCGCTTTCCAGTTGTTGTTGCGACGTAGGATACGCTTGCGCTTCTCGTCGTTCATCAGGTGTAACTTCACGGCTAACTGGTAGAAACGCCAACGCCATTTGTTGTAGGTCGCACTCGTCGTCAAGTCCACGAGGTATTGGGTGAAACCGCCTTTCAGCGGATCAATGGCCATGTGGTTGTCATTCAGCACAATGAGCAGGTTATTCTTGTCCATTGAGGTGTTGTTCAGCCCCTCAAAAGCCAACCCGCCCGTCATAGCACCGTCACCAATAATCGCAACAACGTTGCGAGTTAATTCTTCATTTTTAATTTTTAATTTTTCATTGGCTACATCTATGCCAAGAGCGGCAGAGATGGAATTGGAGGCATGTCCCGCGATAAACGCATCGTATTCGCTCTCCGCGGGGTTCGTGAAGGGCGATAGACCTTTGAATTGCCGGTTGGTATGAAAGCGGTCACGACGACCGGTAAGGATCTTGTGTGCGTAGGCCTGATGACCTACGTCCCATACTAACTTGTCGTTGGGCGTATCGAAGACATAATGTAAGGCTACCGTCAGTTCGATAGCACCCAAAGATGATGCCAAATGGCCGGGGTTCTTACTCAACGCCTCGATGATGAACTGCCTCAACTCTGCACACACGGCAGGCAATTCCTCTATCTTCAACTGCTTCAAATCCGCCGGTGAATCGATTTTATTGATATATTGATATTCCATGATTTACGCGTACGCGCACAAATATGCAAAATAAATTCGGCTGCAAAAGTACAACAAATAATTGATATTTGCAAATTTATTTGCATATATCAGTAAAAATTCGTACCTTTGCAGGCAAAATTTGAAGACTATGGATGCTATTGTTGATTCTTTTTTACAGACGGATTGGTTGTTGCTGTTGACGAAAATCATTCTGGCTACCGCGTTGGGTTATCTCATTGGATTGGAGCGTGAGTTGCACGGAAAGATGGTGGGGACGCGAACGGTGTCGCTTATCGCTATTGGCGGTGCCCTTTACGTACTTATGTCGCCTTCTATCTTCGGTGGTGACAACAGCCGCATTATCGCGCAGGTTGTTTCAGGTATCGGCTTTCTCGGTGCTGGCATCATCTTTAAAGATGGAGACACAGTCAAAGGACTGACCACCGCAGCTACGGTGTGGTGCGCCGCCGCGATAGGTTGTCTGTGCGGGTACGGCATGTTCGTTGAAGCAGTCCTGGGAACAATCGCTATCATGACCGTGAACCTATTCTTTAAGCACATCCGTAGTGAACATCCCGAACACAACGATCATCCCGAACATAAATGAATCCGCGTATTGACATGCATCATCCCGTGACGGTGTGCAAAGCGTCCGCCGGTACGGGTAAGACCTTCACCCTCGCTGCCTATTACATCGGTCTTTTGATGAGCGGTGAGGATTATCGTTCTATCCTTGCCGTCACCTTTACCAATAAGGCTACGTCGGAGATGAGCGAGCGTATCTTGAAGAATCTGTACGAGATTTGGCAGGGGACAGCGGACGCCAATTTCATCGATTCCGTGCGCTCTTTCATGTTCCGAAACCGCGACAAGGATGCGTCATGGATGCAGTCCCGCGCTGAATGGTGCTTCAAGCAGATGTTGGTCGATTTCGACAACGTGAAGATACAGACCATCGACTCGTTTCTGCAAACCCTTCTCAGTGGCCTCGCCGGCATGTTGCATCAGAGTGCGGGAATGAACACCGAACTGGATGTCGATCATGTGATCAGCGAAGCAGTGGACCAGTTGCTGACGACTGAGATGACCGAGCAGGACCTTGTTATCATGCGGGATTTTCTGTACGTGCGCCTCGAGCAGGAAGGAACGGTGTATATCAAGAAGAGTTTGGTTGCTCTGGCAAAAGAGTTGTATAACGAATCGGTGCAGATGTTAGAATCACGCGGTGAGATCATCTTTGATGCACAGCAGATCACGCAGCGCCGCGAACGCTTGGCCGCCAAACGGGAGACATCGCCTGAGATTATCCGGCTGCGCGAAGAGTTAGAGGCGCGCTGGAGAGAATTGAGCGCGGAGCCGCTGGATAAATCGTACGGAGGACATGCCGTCAATGCCATCAATGATGCCTTGACGCAAATACGTACGAGCCTCGACAACCCCGGAGATCTTAAAAAAGAGTTTTGTTTCCGCGGTCTGTCGGAAGGTTATTATAAGAACGCCGTCAACCGGGATGGGCGTTGGGCCAAAGTGCCCCCATATGTCGCGGATATGGCGGTTGCCATGACCGATGCCGCACATCGTTGCCAGGCTTTTTATGACACGATAGACTTGTCGGTCGCACTCAGTTACGAGACACAATTGATGACCTCCCTGCAACGTATCATCCAGCGGAACCTGAACGAAGCCAACTGTGCTCTCCTAAGCCGGACAGCGAGCATCCTGGATAGCGCCCTCAGAGAAGGGGACGCTGATTTCATCCTTGAGAAAGCAGGTATCCGTTACCATCATGTACTGATAGACGAGTTTCAGGATACAAGTAAACTGCAATGGAGCGTCATCGGGAAGTTGTTGCAGGAACTGGTGGCGGGAGAAGGTAATACCATGCTCATCGTGGGAGATATCAAGCAGTCCATCTATCGTTGGCGTAACGGCGATTGGCATATCATGGACGGGTTGACGAATGAAGAAACGAATGAGCTGACGAAGGACCGGCTTAACCCCCTTTTCACGTCCTTGCAGAAGAACTTCCGTAGTAGTGAAGAAGTGGTGCGGTTTAATTTGTCTTTCTTCCGATACATCATGGACCATTATGCGGATTTCCATGACAACTTGCGCGAAGACGAACCGGCTCTCATCCGTCGTATCTACGATGAACAGTTCCGCGAGGAAGACCTGGCGCAGTTCTATCAGGCAGACAAGAAGAAAGGCGGATATGTGCATTTCTCTGCGCTGGAGACCAAGGATGATTGCTTGACGCAACTATTCGATACAATGGAGCAGTTGTTGCCGGACATCCATCCCTCGGATATGATGGTTCTCGTTCGCGGTGGTGCAGACGCGCAACTCATCACAAGTGCACACGCGTTTCTTAATCCGGAACAGTACCCAAACCTGTGTAAAACCTCCTTTGTATCTGCCTCCAGTTTCCAACTAGATGCTTCGGAGGCGGTGAACGCCCTGATTGCGGCGCTGCGATGGGTGATCAACAAAGATGACCAGGTGGCTGCACATCAAGTCGAACTGGTGGTCGGCAAACCCGATGTCCTCGAAAAGATACGTAATCAAGTCTCTCTGCGCACACCTTTGTACGAAGCTGTATGCGAACTGATTAAAATCCTGTTGACGGACGAGCAGGGACAGTACTGTGGGACAGAGACTGCCTATCTCAATAACCTGCTCGACCGCACGCGTGATTACGTCTCTGCCTACGGAAGTGACATCAAGCAGTTCCTGCAATATTGGGATGAGACGATGCATGAGAAACCCATTCCTGCCGCCGCTGAAGGTGCGATACGCATCATGACTATCCATAAGAGCAAAGGTCTGCAGGCACAGACACTCTTTGTCCCCTTCTGTAACTGGGCGATGGATGAAGGCAAAGCGTCTTCAAAAATATGGTGTCCGATAGCGTCTGTGCTGGAGGAGGGACATGATTATATTCCCGTACCGAACCATTCCGAGATGGAGGACTCGGCGTATAGCGCACACTATATAGAGGAACACATGAACCTGCGCGTGGACAGCCTGAATATGCTGTACGTGGCACTTACCCGTGCAGAGGACAACCTCTTCATCTTTACCGACTATAAACTCACCAAAGAGGGCAAAGCACCTAAACATGTAGGTGTCTACCTCGTGGCATATCAAGGCATGGAATATGAACAGGGACAAGTGGTAGTCCGGTCTGTCCGGCAAGAACCTGCGGCACAGTTGAAGGCGGAGTTATGGGCGAATAGTGACCGGGTGCGTTTCATCCAGTCGCAGGAAGGTGCACTCTACACGGAGAACGGCAACGAAGCCTACCGCCGCGTAGCGAGGATGGAAGAAGGCACGCTCTGTCACGAGATTTTCGCGAACATCCATAAGGCTGATGACCTGGACGCCGTACTCGATGACTTCGAGACGCGAGGAGAAATACGTGACAAGAAACAGCGGGAGGAACTGAAAACACTTATCTCCTCCGCCTGGAAAGGCAACGAACAAATGCGTAGCTGGTTCGTTGATCCGTGGGAACTCAAACTCGAGAAAGGCATCATGCGTGACCATAAAGAGATACGGCCTGACCGCGTTATGATAGACAAACATACGAATGACGCCATCGTGCTCGACTATAAATTCGGGCGCTGGAATGACCACTATATCACGCAGATACGCCAATACATGGATGCTCTGCTCACCCTTGGTCACCCGCACGTGAAAGGGTTCTTGTGGTTTGCGAGAGAGAACAGACTCGTTGAAGTGAAAGGAGGGAAAGAATGAAATCATTTCTGGAACAAACAGCGCATTCCATCGTGGAGCATATCGAATGGAGTCAGTTGAGTAATACCACGCTGGTGTTGCCTTCCCATCGTGCAGGATTGATCTTGAAAAACGAGTTGATGTGTCTGCAGCAAGAGCAGGGACGCAAAGCCATCTGGTCACCGGACGTGAAGACGCTTACTCAGCTGCAAGATGCCCTCAGTCCCCTCTACTCCGAGGATGAACTGTTTACAATCCTGCGTCTCTACCGCCATTACCGCCGTCTCAACGAAGGCGACACGGACCTCATGCCGCTTGACATGTTCTACGGTTGGGGCAGGCAGATGATTGCCGACTTCACAAACGTGGACGCCTCCATGCCGGCGGAGCAGGTACCTGCTTTCTTTGATAACGCAATCGCCGCCAATACATTGGAAAAACTCCAACTGGATAAGGATATCCGTGAACGGCTCAACATACTCATCAATCCCAATGCGCAGCATGGTCCCGATTCGATATACAGTCGGTATGCTGTGATATGGGATCAACTCTACGAGTTGTACAAAGCGCTACACGAGGAATTGAAAGCGGAGCAAAAAGGTTATGCCGGAATGCGTCAGAGGGCAGTCATTGAGGCTTGGAACGAAGAGTCCGTCCAAAAACAGATTGCGGGACGCACGTATATCTTCGTCGGCTTTAACTACTTGCTGCCCGTAGAGCGGGAATTGATGGAGCGGCTGAAGGCGAACGGTCAGGCGATGTTCTATTGGGACTTCGTGCCGGATTTTCGAACGAACAGCAAAGCCTTCCATTTTGCCCAGCTCAACAGCGCTGCTTTGGGCGACAACGCGCCGGAGATACAGCAGACTGTGCGCACGTCATTCCCCAAAGACCTGACGGTGGTGGCATGTCCTTCGCGTGAGTCACAAGCCCAGTTCGTACACCAGTGGTTGCTCGCGAACTACACGGAGCACGGACAACGGGTAGGGGTGGTTATCTGCGACGAATCGATGCTCGAATCGGTCATCTATACGATTCCTGCTATCACCCTCCCCGGAGGGACAGAATCGGAACCTGTGAATATTACCAAAGGCTTCCCGCTAAAGAACACGCAGATTTTCTCGCGGGCGCTCGGGTGGCTCTACGACAAAGCGCGAGGCGATGCCGAGCAAACGGTAACGCCTGAATTGATCGATGCACTCATCGAAGACCTCTGGCCGGTAAATGATGAAGAAAACTCCCAAACGGATGAGACGGAGAATGCTGAAACGATGAACTGGAAAGACCTGCTGATTCTGGAGTCGGAATATCAGGTCCGCAAAGTCACCAACCAGATGCGTTCGATTCTTACAAACGGCTTGGAGGGGGTGCCCTTTACGCTTAAGTTGCTTCGCCTGCTCATGCGTCGCACGATGGAGGACGTAACTATGCCTTTCCATGGCGAACCCATCACGGACATCCAGATTATGGGAGTCCTCGAGACACGAATGATGGATTTTGACAAGTTGCTGATTCTCAATGCCGATGAAGGGGTCATTCCCCAACACCAGACGGACAACAGTTTCATCCCCTATTACTTGCGCAAGGCGTACTCGATGCAGACTCCGGACGAGAAAGCAACCATTTATGCCTATAACTTCTTCCGTCTCATCTGCCGGACGGGCGATACCACCGTCCTCTATACTTCGATTGACGGTGCCGAGAATAGTAAAGGCATGTCGCGCTTCATCATGCAGATGATTTACTCACCGGAATTCCATGTGCTCAAACAGACACTGCAGGAACCGAATATTTTACCCGAAATAGACGATGCGCGTTTGGGAACGAGCGGTACATCCTTTGCATCCACCCGTCCCGACCATCTCTCGCCCAGTGCGATCAATACCTACATCGAGTGTCCGCGCAGGTTCTGCCTGCAGTATATTCAAAAACTGAAGGGCGAGGAGAAAGAGGAGGCACAATTCACGCCGGCAGAGTTAGGCACTTACGTCCACGCCTCCATGGAGTATCTGTACAAACACTACCTGGGTTGCGACAACACCCGTCCGGTTCGCGTCACGCCCGAACAGATAGCAGCAATCAGCGATACGGAGCACCTGAACGAGGCGCTGAACAAAGCGTACGAGAAAATCAATGAGCATGATCCATCGCAGCATCTGAGTGAGAACGAGATCATCATGCGTTTTGTGCTCAATATCTTGGAACGCGACAAAGTCGATGCAGAGGTCGGACTGCAGATCTACCTGCTTGAAGCTCCGCGCTATTTCCAGATGGAGGTGGAGAATGTCGGACCGTTGGAGATAGGCGGTATCATCGACCGTCTGGATATATATGGCCCGGCAGGACAGGAGAAAATACGCGTGGTGGACTATAAATCCGGCGGTTACAAATCCGACAAACTCGCCGCTTCCACCGAGCAGTGGATGGAGCAGCCCGAGAAAAACTACGTGCGGCAGACACTCATGTACAGCCATGCCGTCATGGTCCATGAGAAGCTGGATTTGCCGATTGAACCCAACCTCTTCTTCTGCAGTCATAAACTGACGGACCTGCCTACGACGGTAAAGGTCGATAAGGCTGTCGTGAGCAATTACCGCGACCTGCAAGATACCTTCCTGCCTGCCTTGCAGTCAAAAATCCAAGAGATTGCCACGGTGACGGAATTTCCACCATGCGAGGAGGGCAAATGCAAGAGTTACTGTCCCTTCCTCACCCTCTGCCGCCGCTCCGTCCGCTCCTTTGATTGATTTTTGCACTTTTATTTGCGTATATGGAAATTTTTCCGTACCTTTGCGGCCGCAAAGGTCAAACACAATGAAACTATCGGAAATAAAAAAGGCTATCGGTGACATCGCAGAGGTGACGGGTGATGACTCGCTCGAGATCCGTTACCTGCTGACAGACAGCCGCCAGTTGAAATCCCAGCAGGACACGCTCTTTTTCGCTCTCAAGACGGATAAGAACGATGGTGCGAAGTATATCCCTGAACTGCAGGCACAAGGCGTACAAGCCTTCGTGACAGGAGACTCTCTCGCGGCGCTGCAAGCCCTCGCTGCCTACGTGCGCAGCCAGTTTACTGGCACTGTAATTGCCATTACCGGCTCCAACGGTAAGACGGTCGTCAAAGAGTGGCTGTACCAACTTCTCAAAGATGACTACACCATCATCCGTTCGCCCAAATCCTACAACTCCCAGATTGGTGTCCCCCTCTCTGTGTGGCAACTCACTTCCCTTCCTTCCGGGGAAGGGGCAGGGTTAGGCCAACTCGCCATCTTTGAAGCCGGCATCTCCCAGCCCGGGGAGATGGAACGCCTCGAGCATATCATTCGTCCGACCATAGGCGTAATCACCTATATCGGACATGAGCACGATGAGAACTTCGACTCCCTCGAGCAGAAACGCGCGGAGAAGATGAAACTCTTCGTGCACTCGCAAACGGTCATCGAGGATCCGACCCACCAGAACGTGCGCACATGTGCCGCGGTCATGCGGGCATTAGGATATGACGAAGAAACCATCGCTGCACGTATCCTGCAGCAGACGCATGAGACGGTGCTCAAAGTGAACCTTTCGGCACTCACCGATAACGTCCGTTATTTCCGTTCCAAACTGAAACCGACAACCAAACTGACCTGCATGGTCAAAGCATTCGCTTACGGTGCAGGAAGCGTAGAGGTGAGCAAAGCCCTTCAGGCTTCCGGACTCGTGGATTATCTGGCGGTCGCTGTTGCCGATGAAGGAGTGGAACTGCGCCGCGCAGGCATCACCCTGCCCATCATCATCATGGACCCGGAAGTCGCTGCGATGGACTTGATACTCGAAAATAACCTCGAGCCGAACGTCTATTCCCATCAGTCGCTCAAGACCGTCATAGCGGCTGCTGAGACTAAGGGACTGGAGAGTATTCCTGTTCATATTAAAATCGACTCGGGCATGCACCGGTTGGGCTTCTACAAAGAAGACATACCTTGGCTCTTGGATCGTCTGACCCACCAGAAAGCCGTACGCGTAGCATCGGTCTTTTCCCATCTCGCAGGTTCTGATGAAGCGCAGTTTGATGACTTTACCCTTCAGCAGATTCGTTATTTCGATTCCTGTGCAGAGGAACTGAAAGCAGGTCTGAACTATCCGGTCATCAAGCATATATGTAACTCTGCGGGCATAGAGCGATTCTCGGACTTCCAATTCGATATGTGCCGTCTCGGCATCGGTCTCTATGGTTTCTCGTTCGCCGGCGCGAAGTTACGCAATGTCTGCACGCTGGAAACCACTATCCTTTCCGTCAAGACCGTCAAAGCTGGAGAGACCATCGGTTATGGCCGTCATACCAAGCTCGCTGAAGATCGTGTCATTGCCGTCATTCCAATCGGCTACGCGGATGGCTTCGACCGCCGTTTCTCGAACTATGGCGGGGAAGTGTGGGTGCGCGGCAAGCGTTGTCCCGTTGTAGGCAATGTCTGTATGGACCAGGCAATGGTGGATATCACAGGCACTGACGCGCGGCCCGGAGATGTTGTCGAAGTATTCGGCGAACACATGCCTTTACAAGAACTCGCCGATAAACTCGGTACAATCACATACGAAATTCTAACCTCTGTCAGCCGCCGTGTCCAACGTGTCTATTTCTACGAATAAGTTAACGATAGGTTACCGGGCAACATCCGGAGAAGAACATGTCGTTCAGTCAAACTTGTCTTTCTCGCTTCATGCAGGAGAGATGGTCTGCATGCTCGGACCGAACGGCTGCGGCAAATCAACCCTCCTGCGTACCCTCGCAGGACTCCAATCGCCCCTTGCCGGGACATTTGATTTAACTCCTTCCCTTCAGGGGCGGAGAATGTCCGGTGGACATTTGAATCGAGAAACGGGAGAGGCTTCTAAATCCATTGCCCTTGTCCTCACCGAACGTCTCTCAATGGAGAATACCACGGTGCACGATGTCGTAGCCATGGGACGGTATCCTTACACCTCGTTTTTGGGAGGGCTGACGGGCGCAGACGAGCGAATCATAGAAGCAGCGTTGCAGTCGGTGGGATTTGATGCCCTTCCCTTTACGGGTGAAGAGCTTTGCTCGATCGGACTGCCAGTGGCCGTCCGTAGAACACTGCAAGGGGTAGGCTCCTCACCTTTCAACGCCCATTCCGACGGTGAGAAGCAGCGTATCTTAATCGCGAAAGCGCTTGCGCAACAGACGCCGATTATCCTGTTGGACGAACCCACCGCGCACTTGGACTTGCCGCATCGTATATTGATTCTTCGCCTACTGAGAAACCTGGCTCACGAACAGGGCAAAACAATCCTAATTTCTACCCATGAACTCGACCTTGCGCTCGCACTCTCCGATCGTATCTTACTGATGTCTCCGGGCTGTAGGGGCATTCAGCTCGACACGCCGGATGCATTAAAAAAAGCGGACGCTTTCACGTCCGCCTTCGGGATGGATATCTTTAATCCCTTAGGATAGTCGTTCCGCATACAACACCGTCGGTTTTCCGTTTACCCTACAACCGATGATATAGGTTGTACCTCCGTCTTTGAGGTGCAACTTTTTCTTTAAAGCCTCCGGCGTTAACGGATAGTTGCGACAGATCACATTCGCTTGCTCTCCCTTCATTCGTTCTCCTTTCATTCCTTCATTCTTTATCTGCCATACACGTCCGGGAAAGTTCTCTACGAAGGTGTCCGAACAATACAAGTGTGTGTTCACATCCAATTTTCGCAACCCGAATCGTTTTCCCGCTAACTTATATGCGCCGGCTTTAAGAATCGCCGCGTTTGGTTCGTAAAGGTATTCTCCCAATTTACATTCTCCACTCTCCAATAAGCAATCCCTCTCTTCCTCCCGTGTGAACACAAAAACCTGCTCGGGGCGGGAGAGGTCAATCGCGGTAATAGTCTGACTTACGACTTCTGACGGATGATGGCTCAATAGCAACACTTCCTTCACCTCGTTCTTCACCGACACAATATGTATGTCCCAACTCTCTTGCGATAATGCCTTGACTGCTTGCGTCAAATCCAACATCGGTGATAATTTAATCATCAATCGTTTGCCATGCGCCAATAGAGTAGGAAGCAACTCCACTACGTTTGGGGTGCAGTCTTCCAATCTAAAAACCTTGCTGCCATGACTGTCTCTACGCGCAGGGTCGAGAAAGATGAGGGAATATGGGTGTACGGTGTACGGTGTACGATGTAGGAATTCCTCTGCCGTACAGTTATGAATCGTTATCTCCTTCCCTTTAGGGAGGGTCGGGGTAGGCTTCTTGAAATTATGCTCCGCTATTCGGCATAATTCGGCATTCTGCTCAACGTAGTCGGTGTGCGCAAAATATTCGCTCAGAAAATACGTATCAACTCCGTAACCACCGGTTAAGTCTAATAAAGCTGAATACTGACGGCTGACGGCTGATAGCAGGCTTGCTTTGTATTTTGCCGTCAGTTCCGATGAACACTGCTCGCAACTGAGCCGCACGGGATACCACCAATCCTCTATCGTCGCAAAATAGGGCAACTTATCCGCTGTCCGTTCTCTTCCCTCAACTTGCTGCAGAAACCACCGCCATTCGTCGTCAGAAAGGTGTTTGTATTTATTTCGCTGGAGCGCTAAGTCGGCTACCGACATAATAATAGGCTAAAATTTCTTCGTATTTATATCCTTCACTTGCCATCACCGCCGCACCAATCTGACATAGTCCGGCACCATGACCCCAACCGTGACCATGCAGTATCCAAACACCGTTTTCATGACTTACTTCAAACCACGAACTATAGAGACAACTTTTACTTAACCAATACCGGATCTTGAGTTCCTTACCGATAATCTCCGTGTGTTTGGTACCAACAATTTTAAGGCTGTCAATTCGTCCAGAGGCACCGCGATGAAGGGGAATAAGATCAGTTATTTCCCCGAAGTCAATACCCGATTTCGTACGAATGATTTCGCTGAGTTCAGCTTGCGTGTAAGTTACTTTCCAATCCCTAAAATCCTTGGTCTCCTGATCATAGTCGTTCAATACTAATCGCAGCACTTTCGGTGAGGGGCTCTTACAGAAGTCGCAATTCACGGACTGAATATACGGTACATCGATGTCTTCCCAGCACGTGCGCCATACTTCCGTTCGTCCGCCGCAACACTTGTAATACCGGCAGTCGCAGATCTCATTGTTATACATCAGTACTTGCCCTCTTGTCGCTCGTACGGCTTCTACCGCTCGTTCATTCATCCTACGCAAACCTTCATAGCGCTGACAGTGGTCATCGGCGCACACATCAAAACCCTCGTGATTTGGTTTCTGCATGGCTCTTATCGCCCAAGAACGGCTGATGACCGCGTGCGCCTTGAGCAGTTCCATCGGACTGTTGGCGTTCATCTCCGACGAAATGACCGAACAGAGGTAGTCTTCAAGGTCAATGGTGTTAATAGCCATTTCCCATGGTTCCCCTCCTTTTGGGGAGGGGTTAGGGGTAGGCTTTATCTCCAGCGTGCCTGCGAACTCCTGGTCTTCCTTCCTGTCCCAATGAAAACCAATACCGATACGCACGTCCTTTAGAACGAACGAGTGCTCCTTTTGCTCAAACTCAATCTTTGGCGCAGTAAGAATGCCTACGCGTATATTCATTTTAATTTTTTATTCTTAATTCTTCGAACAGTGAAGTCTTGCTATGAGTTCAAATGTTCGAAGCCTGTCTTTATACCAGTTATTGCGGTTCATGGCTACGATGTCGCAGTTGGCGTCCGAGTTGTCTTCCCACCGCCGGCAGTTATATACCACGTCGTATATTCGGCCGATGGGGTAGTCGCGACTGATCCGCAGACCTACCGCGTAATCCTCGCCATACTTGGTTGTCGGATAATTGATAGTTCGCAGTAACGGCACATAGAACCCTCTCGGTGCACCTAATCCGTTGATTCGCAAAGCATTATTCCTTCCGTTGTCGTCCGTCCATTCGCGGTGGTCTATCACGCCCGGAGGTAAGGTCTCACCCGCCATGTTCGTCAATTGGTACGTGCCGATAACCATGCCGAAATGGCCGGCTTCAAAACAATCGATGAATTTCTGTACGGTTGTCTCATCGAAATAGGTGTCGTCGCTGTCTAACTGAATGGCGTATTTACCGCAACGCGGGTCGTTGATTGCTACATTCCAGTTGCCGCCTATCGCGTGCCAGGTCTTGTCCTGGTGGATAACCACCAATTTGTCCCTAAACTCTAAACACTCAACACTCAACTTTTTGATTATCTCTTTCGTCCCGTCTGTTGAGTTGTCATCAACCACGATGACGTTGAACGAGTAAGGTGCTCTCACTTTCTGCGAAAGGGCGGAGCGGATAGCGTCTTCGATCGTGCGCGCACGGTTTCTACAAGGAATAATCACGCTCGCGGTTACGGGAAAATCTTCGGCTACCGGAAGTGGCTTATAGTCGCCCGGTTGGAGGTACGCACCAATGCGTTTGAGGTGCGCTGTCACGCATTGCTCCATCTCTATCTGAACAGCTCTGTTGCGCGGATCGACATAGTCGAAGAGTTTCTCACCCGACTTGCGCGTATCCGTCTCTACTTCATAATAGAGGTATTCCGGAATATGCTCCAATTTCTCTGCTCTCAGTCTCAGATCATACAATCCCGCAAATTCGTATTCGGTGTCCATCTCCGCAACGAGCGCTTTGAGTTTTTTCGTGTCCCAGAGCATCACAGCTCCGAAATCAAAGTCATCGCGCAGCGCACCTATTTGATAGTCTATCACCGGCGCTTCGGAAACTTGCCACTTTTCACCAAGCGACTCGCCTTCTTCTTTCAACTTTAAACTTTCAACTTTAAACTTATTGAATCGGTCCGAATAGACCATCGTCGCATGGGTCATTGCTAACACTTGAATCATTCGCTCTTGTCCCAGATAAACCCATTCGATCTCGGGTTTGAGACAAATCATCGTGTACGGCGTGGAACTCTTCTCCGCAATCTCTTTTATTGCTTTCGTCGGGCACACCCTGCCCGGTAGGTAAAAAGTATCAATCATATCGCTAAACACTAATTCACTAAACACTAAACCGTCGTCGGAATAACCGACCCCTTATGATATTCTTTTAGGCCCTCAATTGGGTCTTTGAGAATCGTGCCTAACGGCAGACCCTCTGCTTGCATCGCCTCTTCGAGAATTGGGCGGTAATAGTACGCTACAGAACCGACAAAGCCGACCGGCTGGTCTGTTTGGTACTGCACGAGGTTGCGGCGGATGAACTGAACAAAATGGTCGTACACCAAATCGTGTATGCGCTGATCCTCGATATGGTCCGCGCAGAACTTCGACAACTTCGCTAAGAATCGGTTCGGGAACGGCTGCCGATAGACTTTCTCAATGATATCTGCCATGCTTGTCTCGTACTCTTTGAAGAATGCTTCTTTCAGGTCATCGCCTAACTGGTTCTTCAATAAATCACCCACAAGCCTTTTGCCCAAGACAGCCGCTGAACCTTCATCGCCCAAGATGTAACCCAACGAAGGCACGCACCATTCAATCGTATCGCCGTTATAGAAACAACTGCCGCTACCCGTGCCTAAGATACAAGCTACGCCGGCATTGCGTTGCAACAGTCCGCGCGCCGCACCCAACATGTCAGATTCGACACTCACCTCGGCTTTCTTGAATACCCCCTCCAGGGCACGTTGTACAAACACTTTCTTTTCCGGCGTACAACCCGCGCCATAGAAAAAGACGTGCGTTAAGGTGCCTGCCCACAGAAGAGAACTGATTTGAGGCAACAGTTGGTTACAAATGCTGTTACGCATCGCATCGCTTGTCTGGAAGAGCGGGTTGATACCATCCGTGAACACGTCTGAACACTGACCACTCGCCGTCACCAAACACCAGTGCACTTTGGTACTGCCGCTGTCTGCTAAAAGGATCATAAGGCTATTTACGATTTAGAATTTTACCATTTTTTTATTTTTCGGCACAAAATTACTAAAAAATTTTGACATGTGCAAAAAAAGTTGTAAATTTGCACCGCAAATTAATTTTTAACCGTTCAAACCATGAGCAATTTTAGTGCACAAGACCTTGAGCAGCTGCAAGCAAGAGGCATTTCTTTGGAGAAAGCGGAACAACAGTTAGCCTGTTTCCGCAATGGTTTCCCTGAGTTGGATATCGTAGCGCCGGCTTCGACGAAGAAGGGTATTCTTGCCCCGAAGCGTGCGGAGCAGGAGGAGTACATCGCTGCTTGGCAGCGTTATTTGGAGGAAGGACATAAGATCCTCAAATTTGTTCCGGCCTCCGGAGCAGCAAGCCGTATGTTCAAGAATCTCTTCCAATATCTGGAAGACGGCATTGAGACACCGTTTATTCAGGATTTCTTAGCGCATAAGGATTGTTTTGCCTTTGGTCCTCAATTGGCAGGCAAAGAAGGGCAGGATGCCGTGCGTTACCTGTTGCAAGACATGCATTACGGCGAACTGCCGAAGGGTTTGCTCCTTTTCCATAAATACCGCGACGGCGCGCGTACGCCCGCGTTGGAGCATTTGGTAGAGGGCGCATTGTACTGTGCCGAACCTGCTAAAGACGGCAAGAAACCTGTTGTCTATCTGCATTTCACGGTGAGCCATGACCACTTGCCGCTCTTCCGTCAGCATATAGCGGAGAACCTCAAGAAATTCGAGGATAAATACGGTGTCCAATACGATGTGACGTTCAGTGAACAGTTACCGAGTACTGACACCATTGCCGCCAATCCGGACGGCACGCCGTTCCGTACGAAAGACGGCAAACTGCTCTTCCGTCCCGGAGGTCACGGCGCTTTGATTGAGAATCTCAATCAGCAAGACGCGGATATCGTTTTCATTAAGAATATAGATAATGTGGTGCCTGACAGACTGAAGAAAGACACCGTTCGTTACAAGCAGATCCTTGCGGGTGTACTGGTGACGGAGCAGAAACGTATCTTCGAGGCGCTCAAAGATCCGAACCTGAGTGACGAAGAACGCGCCAAACTGAATCGTCCTATCCGCGTGTGTGGCGTAGTGAAGAATACGGGTGAACCCGGTGGTGGACCGTTCCTCGTTCGTGAAGCCGACGGTTCTATCAGTTGCCAGATCTTGGAATCTACGCAGATCAGCGATCCCGAACTGATGGCAAAGAGTACCCACTTCAATCCGGTAGATCTCGTGTGCGCTATCCGCGATTATGAGGGCAAACCTTTCGACCTGCCGAAGTATGTGGACCCGCAGACGGGCTTTATTTCCAACAAGAGTAAAGATGGTAAGGAGCTGTTGGCGCTTGAGTTGCCGGGCCTCTGGAACGGAGCGATGAGCCGTTGGAACACCATCTTTGTAGAAGTGCCCGTTTCGACCTTCAACCCCGTGAAGACGGTCAACGACCTCTTAAGGGAACAACACCAATAATGGGTTGTGGTTAACGGCTCTTCTTCTGGAAGATGATGGTCACAATGACCGCAAGGCCAAGTAGCATCGGGTAGAAGAGATACGGTACAATACTGATCGCACTGATACCGGCTAAACCGCTCGCCATCAGCAACTGGGCTCCGTAAGGCAAGACGCCTTGTACAAAGCAACTCGTTGTATCCAATAGACTCGCGCTGCGGCGCGGGTCTATTTCAAATTGTTCGGAAATATGTTTAGCAATGTCGCCGACAGATAGAATGGCGATGGTGTTGTTCGCTGTGCATATGTTCGCGAATGCCACCAACCCGCATATACTCCATTCGGCACCCGCACGACCTTTGATATGACGTGTCATCCGATTGATGATGAAGTCAAACCCGCCGTCATAGCGGAACAGCGCGAAGATACCTCCGGCGAGCATGGAGATGAGGATGAGTTCGCTCATGCCCATGATACCTTGCGAGGCACTGCTGATCCAACCCATTAGGTCATAACTGCCATCGAGGATACCGGTGAGACATGTGAGGATATTCCCCGCAGTCAGCACTACCAATACGTCAATGCCGCACGCCGCACAGATGAGAACCACCAGGTAGGGCAGCACTTTCCACCATTCGATAGCACCGGTTGAAGTGATATCCACCGCTTCGCCGCCCAGGAACACATAGACAACCGCCACAATCAAAGCCGCAGGCATGACCATGCGTACATTATAGCGGAACTTGTCACTCAGTTTGCATCCCTGTGACTGCGTGGCGACGATGGTGGTGTCGCTGATAAAACTCAGGTTGTCGCCGAAGAAAGCACCGCCTACAACCGCTGCGGCTACCATCGGTAACGCCATCTCCGTCCGCTCGGCGAGTCCTGCTGCGATAGGCATCAACGCCACGATAGTGCCTACCGACGTACCCATGCACAATGACGTCACACACGCAGCCAGAAACAAACCCGTCAAGGCGAACTTAGCCGGCAGGAAATGCAGTGTCAGATCAACCATCGCACCTGCTGCACCCATCTCTTTCGCACTCGCGGCAAACGCACCGGCGAGCATGAAAATCCATACCATGAGAAGCAGGTTCGTGTTACCTGCGCCGCGGGAGAAAATACTAATCCGTTCTTTGAACGGAAGTTTACGAGTGAGTGCGATCGCGAGAATCGCAATGACGATGAAGATAAAAAGCATTAGTCAAAAGTCCATTTGATTCCTAAACAGGGATTGCACATAAAGCCGGTACCCGGGGTACCGCTGTTGAAGTTATAACTGAATTCAATCTCTGTGCCAATATTGAGATTCGGGCATTTGAACCACCGCCCGACATTATACCATAACTGCGGCTCAGTGAGCAGAACGAACGACTGCTGGCCGCCGAAACGCTCACCCCAAATATCCAGAAATCCCGAGAAACGAAGACCCGGCGCCGTGCAGAAATCATCGCAGCCCCATACAAATGTGAACTGGAGCGGCGCCTGGTTCTGTACTCCGTTGCCTGGAGAAACGATGTATTTGTACAGCAATTCCAGATTGAAGATATTCTTGTAGTCCGCGGTGTGCAGACAGTAGTTCAGACCTACTAACGCGGCATGGTTGATGCCATAGCCTCGTATATCGCCCGCCGCATCCTTGAAGATACCTAAACCGCCGTTGTACTCCACTTGAATACTCAGGTCTTTCGCCTTCGTCTTTTGCCAGAAATTAAGACAACGCGCTATCTCCGCATAACTCATGAACGGCGTGTTCTGAGGGTCGATGGGGTTGATGTTATAGTCCAAATCCACAAACGCGAAAGTCGTACCCCAGGGGTCGGGGTAGAAAAGTTCGATAGTGGTCGTCACGCGATTCGAACGTTGGTTCCCGCAAGCCGTTCCTGCGCTACCGAAGTCATAGAAAATCTGCAGGTTCGTTCCTGCCGACACGCTATTAACGAATATCGCCAATAGGAGCACCGAGAATACTATACGCTTTACCATTTTTGATAATGACTATTTGTTCGTTATGAATCGTCTTGATGGCTTTCTGTCCGTCTTCCGTCATTTCCAACGCTTGCGGCGATGCAACAGAGATACTTACCGCTCCTTTCACATTCGTAATGGTCAGCCGGCCGGAGGTCTTGTCGTACGTGCTCGTCGCGCCGGTGACCGTCACCTCTGCCGGACGGGAAGTCTTCGTACCCATATAGGCGATGAAACCGTTAGCGAGCGTGAGCGAATAAGCCGGCCACATCTCCGCGCCCGTCACGCTGACCTGGTAGGTCGTCACTTTGTCCTTCAGCATCTGGATGGCCAATTCCGGGTAGTCGATGAAAGGGTTGCGGTTGCCCTGATAAGTCTGCGCTCCGTCATTGCGAACCATCTCTGTTAAGGACGAAGGATCCAGCATGTGCCATTTGAGAAGGACGGCAACCGATTCGAAAATACCACTCTTGCCGAGTTTGTTCAGTAACTGCGCATTGCCCAAATAAAAATCATTCTTATGTCCTCCCGCTTCGCCGTACACCACATAATCGTAAAGGATTACGCGCGCGCAGTCGCCGCGATAGGAACCCAAGTGCTCAGGCGCATACAGCGAGTTATTGATCGCTATCTCATTCGGGTCGTAAAACTGACTGCCTTCGCCATACGCCTTACTGCCTCGGCTGCTGTTGATGGCAGCGTTCGCCGGACGCACCGATTGCATGTCGTAACCCATAGGCGTACTCTTATCTGCTCCTTTGGACTGCGGCCATGTATGCTCACGGTTATAGGTTGTGCCTTGGTCCCACGTGCCGTTCATCGACTGACCGTCATAATAACCGATGATATTACCGGAATTATTCAGGTCCTTATCTACGCTCACATATGCGAAGCGCAAAGCGTTATAGTCATATCCGCTTTCCAATAACTTACAGGTGTTGCCCATCAGCGTGTTCAGCGCACCGAACAGTTCGTTGCCGCTCAGTGCCCGCAGGTTCTCGGGACTGTAGTCATCCTTGTAATAATTCTTCTGCTTGCCGGCGGTGCTCATCGATTTCAGTTGAGCCTCTTTTGTGCCCCAATGGATCTGCATGTCGATATCGGCAGCATACAGGGAGGCGCAGAAAAACAGGATAAATAGCGTAAAAACTTTTCTCATGGTATTGTTTATTTATAGATTTCGTTCAGCAGCTTCGCCAGCCGTATTCCGGCGATGTACAGTTGTTCCTCCATCGGAATATGCCAGCGGTAGATATAATGGTAGGTGTTGCCGTCCCAACTATCTTGGTAGGCGTAGATGGCTTCCGTGAAATGGTAGTTGTGCAGCAATAGTTCCTCTTCGCTCATCGCTAAAATAGCGCGTTTGTGGTTCTTGTATTCGATCTCGAGTTTCTCGGCGTACTCGGTGTAACTGTAGCCCTGCGACTCGATGAGATGCGTGTCCCACACGGTGTGCAGACGCGTCTCTTCTTTAAACCATTTCATCTTCACTTTGTTGCCGCCTTTGTCTTCCATCCGCGCGGTGTGCATAGGACAATAACGGTCTCCGCTCAGATGGATCACGAAACGTAACGTATGTACATCGCCTTTACCGGCTTTGAGCACCGCTACCAGACTGTCGATGGCGCGGAACATGTTTCCGCCCTCGGCAGGATAGTGAACGAGCGCATCGGCTACGATGGAGTCCGACAGACCACCGTCGAAGTCCTGAAAATGCCAGTCATAACTGTCCGGATAGATGGTATCCGATTTGATCTCGTCCGGCCAGTTCGCCCCTCGCCCAGCGTCTTGCTCACCGCCTTGCGCGCCTTGCACGTCAGATTGTCATACGCAATTTGCGCAATAATACGATGCCCTTTCTGTCCCCACCCGAACGCCGGTACGGCGCACACGGACGCGAGGAACGCGATCAGCAGGATAGAAAACAGATGTCGTCTCATAAATACTCAATATGAATTCCGCTATTAAATAACCTTTGCGGCTGCAAAGGTACAATAAAAAAACGACATATGCAAACATTTTGCATTTTTTCTTTCTTCTTTGCTTGTAGGACTCGGCCATAGGCGGTTTAGGCCATCGTCGTCCGCCCTTTGCGGGCTGACGATTCGCCCCTCGCGTCTCAGGAACCTATTCGTCTAGTAGTCTAGCCGTCTAGTTTCCATTCGCCCGCCCGCGAGGTGCTCAATGCGGGTGTTGTCCCTGCGGCGCATAGCGTTTTTTTGCTTTTTTATTTGCATATATCATTTTTTCTTTGTAATTTTGCGCCGCAAAATCGATTTGCCGTCAGATCTTAGACGTTAAATGGGGTGACATAATATAAGGCGTTTATTAACGTTGTTTGCGACTAACTGAAATCTTCGCAACATTTCGTACACAGTCCAGACAACAACAATGAATGTCCTCGTGGATATGTATATTCTATCCACGCTCGCTTAATGGGCGGGCGGGTTGTACATATCGAGCGTGGATTTCGGTTGTTTTTCTACTGTGTACAGGGATTGCGAAGCCCTCAGTTAGCGTGAAGAATAAACGAACTTCACGCTTTTTGTTGTGCGTAAATGGAGAAACAATAAACACAATATAAATTTATTAAACTCAACATATTATGAAACACAAAATTTTAATTTTCTTACTTGCTTTAGGTGCAAGTACAGGAGCACTCTTCGCCGAAAGTGGCACGTGCGGAGACAATCTTACATGGGATTTGACAGATGGCGTATTGACCATCAGCGGAACAGGAGCGATGACAGACTATGCCAATGTTTCAGATGTACCATGGTATAATTATATTGGGGGAATTACTAACGTCGTGTTCGCGGAAGGCTGTGGTATCACCAGTATAGGTAATCGGTCTTTCGTATACTGTTCTTCCTTGACGTCTATAGCCATTCCCAATAGCGTCACAACCATTGGAGATTATGCTTTTTACGGTTGCAGCAGTTTAGCATCTGTGACTATTTCCAATTGCGTTGCAAGCATTGGATATGCTGCTTTTTACAGTTGCAGCGGTTTGACTTCAGTAACTATTCCCAATACTGTTGCTGTCGTAGGAGATTTTGCATTCGGCAGTTGCTCCAGTTTGACATCTGTCACTATTCCGGAGAGTGTTATGACAATAGGTTATGGGGGAACCTTCCAAGATTGCACGGCACTTACCAAAGTACAATGGAATGCCAAGAATTGTATTATAGAACCATTTGATAAAAACACTAATGGTTACTACGCGCCATTTATAAACGATAAAAATCTCGTAGAGTTCACGTTTGGCGATAAAGTAGAATCTATTCCTTCATGGTTATGTGCAGGATTGGCGGGACTGCAAAAAGTTCATCTTCCCAATAGCGTCACAAGCATTGGAGATATGGCTTTCAATGGTTGCACCGGCTTGACCTCTCCTGTTTACAACGCGCACGTCTTCGCTTATATGCCCCCTTCGTATTCCGGTGCATATACTATTCCTGACGGTATTGAGTCTATTGCAGGGCATGCTTTCTATCGATGCGCCGGCTTAACCTCAATCACTATTCCCAATAGCGTCAAAAGTATTGGGAACGATGCCTTTTATGAATGTAACAATCTGACCTCTGTGTGTATTTCAGACCTTTCCGCATGGTGTAATATATCTTTTGAAAACTATCAAGATGTAACTCATCCGTTATTTTATGCAGAGCACCTGTATCTAAACGGTTCAGAGGTGACAGATTTGAAAATTCCAGACAATGTTTCAACAATCAAAAATTATGCTTTTTATTGGTGTAAAGGTTTGACCTCTGTCACCATCCCAAATAGTGTCACAAGTATTGGAAATAGTGCTTTCTCTGGTTGCTCTGGCTTGACTTCTGTTACCATTCCTAATAGTGTTACAAATATTGGAGATAATGCTTTCTCAATTTGCACCGGTTTGACTTCTGTTACCATTCCTAATAGCGTTATAAGCATTGGAGATTATGCTTTCAATGGTTGTACAAGTCTAACTACTATTACTATTCCTAATAGTATCACCCATATTGGAGGAAGGGCATTCATTGGCTGCACCGGCTTGACTTCTGTGACTATTCCTAATAGCGTCACAAGTATTGGATATGCTGCTTTCGCTGGTTGCACCGGTTTGACTTCAGTGACTTGTTATGCGACCACTCCGCCTGAACAACTTGTGTATATGGTTAGCGGAAATTATATTTGGCCATTCTATGGTGTAGATTGTTCTCAAATTCCTCTTTATGTACCCGCAGAAAGCATAGAAGCCTACAAAGCCGCAGATGGCTGGAAAGACTTCTCCCCAATTTTGCCTATTGCTCCGCAAGGCATTGATGACCTGTATACAGATTCCTCTGAAGCGGTCAAAGTGCTTCGCGATGGCAAAATCTTCATCCTTCGCAGGGACAAGACCTATACGATTCAAGGGCAAGAGGTGAAATAAGTTAAATTTAACATACAAACTCATTAACGAGGCGTGGAGCAATCCTCGCCTCGTTTTTTGTTATTTTCTTCATTTTTTCACAGGAGATTACAGCTATATAACAACAAGCCTGGTCTAGGAATACCAGCAGATTGATAACCTGCGGGTATTTTCCGCCCCTTGAATTGATGGCACGACACTTAAAATCTATCGTAAAAAACCGTTTGGAATGCGCAGTTGCATACTACGCTCCTCATTCGGAAATCTCCGCTTCCCACCAACGCGGGGTGCGTTATCTCGTGCCTGTTGTCGGCATAGATATGTTCTGGGGCGCCATGAGTACTCATAAGGAAGGCCGCCACTACCGCAAACACGTCATCGTCCGCCGTGTTCCGCGTAGCGGAGGACAGGTCCTGCAACTCTATTCCTGCCGTTTCCCCAAGACGTGGTCTGCCGCCTGCGTGGCGAACCGCGAATTGATAAAGGAAGCCCAGCGCCAAGCCCATGCCCTCGAACATGCTCATACCCGCGAAGCCCTCGAATGGCGCACGCGTTTCTTCCATCATTATTTCACTGTCTTCAAAGGCGGTGCCAAACCCGAACCCGGCATGAAACCCTATTCGCGTTTCTACCAATATACCTACGTCGCCATTTACCGCCAACTTAAGGAAGAAGCCCGCAAAACCAAAGAGGAAGCCGAGGAAGTCAGCTTCGAGCCTATTATAGATCAGAGACCTCTCCGTGCCCGCCGTGATTATCCTTTGCAGCATACTCTCAAAGTATATTATGCAGCCGAGGAACCGCTCCCTGCCATCCCTCTCTGGCGCGATTTTTGCAAAATTGTGACATGAAATTTGCACAATTCAAAAAAAAGCAGTACCTTTGCAGCCGTTTTTGAAAAATCACAACACACCATATTAACGCCTTGCGTAGCAGTTGTGAGCCGCGCGGGCATAAACATTTGTACGTTTATCAATATGATTAAAATCACTTTTCCGGACGGTTCCGTCCGTGAGTACGAGAACGGCGTGACGCCGTTGCAAATCGCTGAGTCTATCAGCAGTCGATTGGCACAAGACATCCTTTGTGCGTCAGTTAATGATCAAATCGTAGAACTTAATTTCCCCATCGAGTCGGACAGCAGTATCAAACTCCATAAATGGGAGGACGAGCAAGCCAAACACGCTTTCTGGCATACTTCGTCGCACCTCATGGCGGAAGCCTTGCAGGAACTCTACCCGGGTATCCAGTTCGGTATCGGTCCGGCTATCGAGAACGGATTCTACTACGACGTCATGCCGCCCGAGGGCGTGGTCATCAACGACACCTGTTTCGCTGCCATCGAGAACAAGATGATGGAGCTGCGCGGCAAGAAGGAATTGCTCGAGAAACGCTCCATCAGCAAAGCTGACGCCCTCAAAGCCTTCGGCGAAAAAGGTCAGACTTATAAATGCGAACTGATCTCCGAATTGGAGGACGGACATATCTCCACCTATACACAAGGTAACTTTACCGACCTCTGTCGCGGTCCGCACTTGCTGAGTACCGAACCTATTAAGGCGGTCAAAGTGCTCTCTTGCTCTGCGGCTTACTGGCGCGGTGACGAGAAACGCCCGATGATGACGCGTATATACGGTATCTCCTTCCCGAAAAAAGCGATGCTCGACGAGTACCTCGCTTTGCTTGAGGAGGCGAAGAAACGTGACCACCGTAAGATCGGCAAGGACCTCGAACTCTTTATGTTCTCCGACATGGTCGGTAAAGGACTGCCTATTTGGCTGCCGAAAGGCACAGCGTTGCGTCTCCGCTTGGAGGATTTTCTCAAGAAGATCCAGAAGCGTTATGGCTACGAGCAGGTTATCACGCCGCATATCGGAAGCAAGCAACTGTATATGACTTCCGGTCACTGGGACCACTACGGCAAAGATTCCTTCCAGCCTATCACCACGCCGGAAGAGGGCGAAGTGTATCTGCTCAAACCGATGAACTGCCCGCACCACTGCGCGATATACAAGAACAGTCCGCGTTCCTACAAAGACCTGCCGTTCCGCTGCGCGGAGTTCGGTACCGTTTATCGCTATGAGCAATCCGGTGAGCTCCACGGTCTCACGCGTGTACGTTCCTTTACTCAAGATGACGCGCATATCTTCTGTCGTCCTGATCAGGTAAAGCAGGAATTCATCCGCGTCATGGAGATCATCAACATCATCTTCAAGGCGTTGAACTTCGAGAACTACGAGGCGCAGATCTCGCTTCGCGACCCGAACAACCACGAGAAATACGTCGGTTCTGACGAGATTTGGGAGCAAGCAGAGAACGCTATCCGCGAGGCTTGCAAGGAGATGAACCTGCCCGCTCGCGAAGAGACCGGCGAAGCCGCTTTCTATGGTCCGAAACTCGACTTCATGGTCAAGGATGCACTCGGACGCCGCTGGCAGCTGGGTACCATCCAGGTGGACTATAACCTGCCGGAACGCTTCGAACTTGAATATACAGGCGAGGACAACCAGAAGCACCGCCCGGTGATGATTCACCGTGCGCCGTTCGGGTCGATGGAGCGTTTCGTAGCCGTGCTCATTGAGCACACTGCCGGTAAATTCCCGTTGTGGCTCACGCCGGATCAGGCGGTCGTACTGCCTATCTCCGAGAAGAGCAACGAGTACGCATGGAAA
>CADBVL010000006.1 GCA_902798015.1 uncultured Bacteroidales bacterium | reverse complement strand
GGCCGAAGACCTTCTCACCGCATCCGATATACGACCATTACGGCGAGCGGATGACCAAAGAGGAGGCATGCGAGGCACTGGGTCTGGATGCGGACAAGGATTATATGCTGTTCTTCGGATTGGTTCGGGCGTATAAAGGGTTGGATTTGTTGTTAGAGGCATTCGGAGAAATGAAGGAAGCGTTGCCGAACTTGCAGTTGATTATAGCGGGCGAGTTTTATGAGGATGAAGCGAAATACCGTGCACAGATAGCGCAGTTGGGGTTAGAGGAACGGGTGATAGTAAGGAATGAGTTTGTGCCCGACGGCGATTTGAGGAAGTATTTCGGTGCGTCGGATTTGGTTGTACAGCCGTACAAGACAGCCACGCAGAGCGGTGTGACACAAGTGGCGTTTCATTTCGAGAAGCCGATGTTGGTGACGAATGTAGGCGGCTTGGGCGAGATTGTGCATGACGGAAAGATGGGCTATGCCTGTGCGCCGGAGGCAAAGGCGATTGCGGCTGATTTGAAGGATTATTTTGAGAATAAAAGACAAGAAGCTTTTACGGCTTATCTGCAAAAAGAGAAAACGAAATACGCATGGTCGAATATGACAAAAGCGTTTTGGAAGGTGAAAGGAAAAAGGTAATGGAGACAGAAGATCAAATATTATTGCGTGCTGCGGACTGCTTGCAATGCGAGGCGAAGGCAATAGAGGCGCTTGTTCCGCGTTTGGGAGAGGATTTCGTGCGCGCTGTGCAGGCTATACAAGCATGCAAAGGAAAGATTGTGGTAACGGGTGTTGGCAAGTCCGGACATATCGGATCGAAGATTGCCGCGACCTTGGCGAGTACGGGTACACCGGCCTTTTTCCTGAATCCGCTGGATGCCTATCATGGCGATTTAGGCATGTTGACGGAGAATGACCTGGTGTTGGCTATCTCCTATTCCGGCGCGACGGAAGAGTTGCTGCGTTTCCTGCCGTTGATACAGTCAAAGAAGATCCGGATCATCGGCATGACGGGTAATACGGAGAGCCTGCTGGCTAAATATTCGGATATCCATCTGAATATCGCCGTAGCGCGTGAGGCTGATCCGCTGAATCTCATTCCGACAGCCAGTACGACGGCCACGTTGGCATTAGGCGATGCGCTGGCATGTGCGCTTGTGGAAGCCAAACATTTCCAGCCGACAAACTTTGCGCAACTGCATCCGGGTGGTGATTTGGGACGTAAGTTGTTGGCGAAAGTAGAGGATGTGATGTTCACGGAGAACCTGCCGTTTATACGTCCGGAAATGCCGATGAGCGAGGCGATAGAGGTGGTGACAAACGGCAAGTTAGGTATAGGCATTGTGGTAAAAGACAAGGTGCTGGTAGGTATCATCACCGATGGTGACATCCGTCGGGCGATGCAGAAGTTAGGACAGAAATTCTTTGCAACGCCGGTAGAAGAAATCATGAGTAAGAATCCGAAGACGATTAGCCGCAATGCGAAGATTGTTGAGGCCGGTGAGACGATGAACCACTACTCGATCCACACGCTTGTGGTACTGGATGACACGAAGGTATGCGGTATCATCGATTCCTTCTCGTGCCTGCCCGGAACGAGGTTTTATCATTGATAAAGAATGAACGAATGAAGGATATCAAGTTATTTTTGACAGATGTGGACGGGTGCCTGACGGAAGGCGGCATGTACTATACGGCGGAAGGCGAGGTGATGAAACGCTTCTGCGTGTATGACGGCATGGGCATGGTCTGTCTTCAGCAAGCAGGAATACCCTGCGGGATCTTAACGTCAGAGAATAGTCCGATCGTGAAGGCACGAGCAGAGAAATTGAAATTGCAGTATCTGTATCTGGGCGTAGGTAGTAAGGTGAATCCGGATTGTCTGACGAAGCTACAGGCGGCGCAAGAGATATGTGCCCAGCTGGGCATTACGCTCAAAGAGGTATGTTTTGTAGGTGACGATATCAATGATGTAGAGCTGTTGCGCGCAGTGGGTCATCCGTGCTGTCCACCAAATGCGCGTCCGGAAGTGCTCGCGATACCGGAAATACGGGTTCTGAAAACACCCGGAGGGAAAGGCGCCATCCGCGAAATCACAGACAGGATACTGAAAGAAAAATAAAAGAGGAATGGCAGATATTGATTTGAGTAACGGAATAGACGGGATTCGCGGAAAGTTGGCGAGCAGGGATGATATCTATTTCCGCAAGCGGAACGGGAAACAGTTTGCGGTACAGATGGTCAATCCTCGTACGAAGTTCAGCAGCAAAGAGAAGGGTTTGCACTCCGGATTTGGACAGATCGTAAAGTTGACATCCCAAATAGCCAAAGACACAAAACTGTCAGCACCGTACATGGCCGATTTTGAACAACAGAAAGCGAAAGGAGGGCAGACAAGCCTCTACCAGTATCTGCTGACGCGCTTTTTGAGGGAAGCGAAATCCGACCGTGCCGCCAAAGTGACAGAACTGATGAATTTATGTAACTCCGTCCTTCAAAAAGCATAACATAAGCATAACATAAGCATAACATAAAGCCAATCTCACCACGAGAATAACATTATATGGCTAATACAAAATCTTATTAGAAGAAAATATAGGAGATATGAGTATCTTGAACCGGTATTATCAATATTTGTTATGATACGTCAGTCAAACATAGAGTTATTGCGACTACTGAGCATGTTTGCTTTGTTGTTTTTGCATTTTTATACTCATTCATTGCTTCCCTCTGAAGTATATGTTTCGCAGATCGGTTTTTGGAAGAATTTTCCGATAGTAGTATCTTCTTTAACATCCCTTCAGGTAAACATCTTCATTCTAATATCCGGTTGGTTTGGGATACATACTACGTCTAAAAAAATCATCAGTTTCTATCTCCTTTGCGCCTTTTATGGAGTACTTACATATCTATTATCCATTGGGATTGGTAATTCCTTCTCGTTAGCGGATTTTGCTATTTCGTTTATGCCATTTTCTGCAATGAAAGGGTGGTGGTTTGTCAAGGCATATTTGTTTTTAATGCTATTGGCGCCACTATTTAATAAGGCGATAGGTAATATGTCCAGACATGAGTTTTTATATGTATTGCTGGCATTGGTTTTGATTAATTCCTTTTTTGGATTCTTCTTCAAACAAGAAATAAATAAGGATGGTCACAACTTTATGCAGTTGATGTATGTTTATTTTATCGGCCGCTATTTGGCTTTACATCTAAATGTAGAGAGGCAGAAATTACGCAAATGGACAGCTATAATCAGTATATGCAGCGTTGCTCTCTATGCGCTCGTTTGGCTATTCAATGATAATTATCTGCATATTGTAAAACCGTCTACATTTTTATTGCGAAACAATGTCTGGTCTTTATTTAATTCGATAGTAATATTCTTATTTTTTACGACCATTCGATTTGAGAGCAAGTTCATTAATTGGTTAGCCAAAGGAGCCTTTGCTGTTTATTTGGTTCACGACAGCATTTGGATATGTTCAACTTGGTACAGCAATTTGGCACACATATATGCTGAAAACCACCCTGCAATAGCATGGATTATCGTGTCTGCAATCTTTGTCGTGTATTTTTTCGGAGTTCTTTGTTTCGATCATCTCCGTATTGTAATAACCAATCCCGTAGAGAACAAATTAAACGAATGGTGCAATATAGTAATTGAACGAATAAAAAATTTAAAATAGAAGAAAAAAATAAAAGAAAGATATGAAAGTTTATCATGGAAATATTATTACGGTAGATGCGAATAATACCATCTGTCAATATCTTGTAGAAGATGTAGGACGGATTGTATATGTCGGCAATGAGTGTCCGAAAAAGTATGCAAAGGAAGAGGTGACGGAGTTAGGGGAACGGGCTCTTATCCCTTCTTTTGTAGATACACACCAGCATTTTGCATCGTTTGCCATCTTCCATGCCGGATTGAATGTGATGGATTTCACGTCTAACAAAGAGATGTTGAAAGCCATTAAGAAATATGCGGATAAGGCAGAAGAGAAAAGTCTGTTGGCATTTGGTGCATCGCCTTATTCGGTCAAAGAGCGGAGACTGATTAACCGTGAGGAGTTGGACAGTGTATGCCCGGACAAACCGATGATGATGGTTAAGTATGACGGACATGCTTGTGTAGTGAATACTCCGTTACTAAAGAAGTTGGAAAAGAAACTGAGTAAACTGCGTGGATATCACCCGGAAAGCGGCGAGATGAATCAGGAGGCATTCTTTGCCGTTTCGGACTATATTTCCAATTCGGTATCTATTCCGAATATGATTCGCAACATGCAGAAGGCTGTGGATTATGAGGCCTCCAAAGGTATAGGCATGGTACATACCGTGAGCGGAGTAGGTTTTCCATTGAATGCGGATATTACGATAGAGAAGTTGTTCGCGAAGAGTGTGCAGAACGGTTTTCAGATACGTGTGTTTCCGCAATCGATGGACACAAGCGTGGCTACAAATCGTAAACTGCCGCGAATAGGAGGTTGTTTTGAGTGTGCGTTGGACGGTTGTTATGGTTCACAGGATGCGGCAATGATTGAGCCGTATGTGAACGACAAGAACAACAGCGGTGTGCTATACTATACGGATGAAAAGGTGATTGAGTTCTGCAAGAAAGCGAATCGTATGGGCTTGCAGATAGAGATGCACGCGATAGGTGATAGGGCATTTGAGCAAGCAACGAAGGCTTTGAAAGCCGCCTTGGATGATTGTCCGAGGGAAGACCACCGACATGGCATTATTCATGCTTGCCTGCCTACGAAAGATGGTATAGATATATGTGCTCAATACCATATTAACTTGTTGATGCAATCCGCATTCGATAACTGGCGCCAGGAACCGCCAGAGTACACGGAGAGTATCTTGGGTAAGGAGCGAAATGCGCAACTGAATCCCGTGAAGACCTTTGTGGAAAACGGATGTATAGTCGGTCAGGGTAGTGATGCTCCATGTACGAATCCGGACCCGATAGACTGGTTGTACAGGGCTTGCAATCATACGAATCCGAGTCAATCGGTGGATGTTTATACGGCTTTGCGTATGTTGACGTATAATGGGTGCTATGCTACGTTTGATGAGAAGGCGCGTGGAACTTTGGAGAAAGGGAAGATAGCCGATATGGTTATTCTGTCTGATAATCCCTATAAAGTAGAACCGCAGAATTTACGCCAATTGAAAGTGGAGAAGTTGATTCTCTCGGGCGAAGAATACAAACCCCAGAACCAATCCCTGGCATCGGTTGTTTGGCAGGGTATTACTAGTAGTCAGAAATATTAAAGTCAAAATACACTCACTATGGAAGATAAAAATTATTGCATGAGTTCGTACTTAACATTTCGTTATGTAGAAGACCCGAACAAGCAGTTTAAGGAAGGCTTGCATCATACCTTAGATATTCCCTATCCTGAAGAGAAGAAAGTATTGGTACATACAGCCGAAGATATCGCAAAGGCCTATAAGGAGATGTTTGCCGAGAAGCAGAAGAATACAAAGTTGGGTATTTTACTATCGGGAGGAATGGATTCTGCTTGTTTGGCTGCTTTCTTGAAACCGGGTACGGACGCTTATACGTTCCGCTTTATGGATGGAACATTCTCGACCGGCGATATGGAACGTGCGAAACTCTATGCGGAGAAATATAAGTTGAATCTGCATTACGTGGACATCAATTTTGATATCGTGAAGAAGCATCTTCCGGCATTGATGAAGATGAAGGGTGCTCCTGTACATTCGATTGAGCCGCAAATTATGGAGGCAGCGCTACAGGCAAAGAAAGACGGAGTGGAGCAAATTGTAGCTGCTGACGGTAGTGACTTGGTATTTGGCGGTATGGATAAGATGCTTTCTAAAGATTGGGATTTTGATGAGTGGGTAGATTTCTACACATTCTTGGATCCGAAGAAAGTACTCAAAGAACCAGTGTCTATGGCTCATATCTATGAGCGCTATCGCTTGCCGAACAACAAGATAGATTTCTTGCGTTTCCAAGATGAGATTTTTGCGCATGAGTCGAGTGGTTCGTATTGCAATGCGGTTATAACTGCAGGAATGAAATATGTTCCACTCTTTGATCCATCAGGCATGGTAAAGATGGCAGAGCCGTTGGATCTTGCACGCATCCGAAGAGGAGAGTCGAAATACTTGATTCGTGAATTGTTCCAAATGTGTTATCCGGAGATTCCCATTCCGGAAAAGACCCCGATGCCTCGTCCGGTAGATATTTATTTCAAGGATTGGGCGGGTCCGACACGTCCGGAATTCAGAAGAGATATTGACATGACCTCGCTGACGGGAAATCAGAAGTGGCAGTTGTATTGTTTGCAAGAGTTTCTGAATATGGTTGATCCCATAAAGATAGGCTATACAACGGGCGTGTATGACTTGTTTCATATAGGCCATTTGAATTTACTGCGCAAAGCCAAAGCACAATGTCTGATAGTGGGTGTCTCAACAGATGATTTGGTAGGTTATAAGGGCAAACATGCCGTGATTCCCTTTGAGGAACGCAAAGAAATAGTTGCAGCAATCAAATATGTGGATGAAGTGGTAACACAGGAGAATATGGATAAACTCGGTGCTTGGAAGAAATACCATTTTGATGTGATGTTTGTCGGCGACGACTGGAAAGGAACCGACAAATGGAACAAGATAGAAGCGGAGTTGGCCGAAGTAGGTGCAAAAGTAGTCTATTTTCCTTATACCAAAGGCACCAGTAGCACACTGATAAATGAGACACTTATTCGTCTTAGAGAAGAAAACAAATGATGGAAAATTTACGGAGGTATAACCCGGAGGGCTCGACTCTCCGCAAGGCACAATTGCGGATGTTGGATATATTGCTCGTGGTGGATAGAATATTACGCAAGCATCATATAGACTATTGGTTGGATGGGGGCACATTGCTTGGTGCTGTTCGTCATGGTGGTTTTATTCCATGGGATGATGACTTGGACATTAACATCAGAGTGACCGATATTCCCCGCATTCGTCAAATCTTACAGACAGAACTTCCGCAGAATCTTTGCTATCAGGATGTGACCACAGATTGGAATTACTATATGCTCATCTGCAAAGTTCGGGATAAGAACTCCGTTTTTGAAGACCATTATTCCAAACGAATGAAAGAACGTGGAATTTATATAGACCTCATTCCAATGGAAGAAGTGGTACCTTTACCATTGAAAAGTATAATTGATTTTGTATATATCCGATGTGTACGCGGCATCCATAATTACAGCGACCGTTTTATTGAGAAACTATTGGGGTATATATGTTATCTTCCCTCGATTTTATGTGTCGGGCTATGTCGCTTATGGACGAGAATTTTCCATTCGCATATGTGGGGGCACATATATGGATGGATCTCCTATAACCATATAAGTGAGAAAGATATATTCCCCTTAACCGAAATTGATTTTGAGGGACACAAAGTCTTTGCCCCCCATAATCCAGATGCATATCTGACAGCGCTCTTTGGCGACTATATGCAAATACCACCGGAGGATAAAAGGATAACGCATTTAGCAGAAATAGCTTTTTTGGACGAACAATGAATATTCTCTTTGTAACAAATAAAAACGTCTATCCCCTTATTGGCGGTATAGAGCGTATCACTTATGTATTAGCAGGCGCTTTTACCCAATTGTATCATTGGAAATGCTATTCTCTATTCACGCAAGAGAATCATTTGAACAAAACAACAAATGATGTTTTTCTCAACAAATATCTGCTGCCTACAGAAACCCCTGTAGAAAGTATTTCCCAAATAATAGACGCACATGAAATACAGATCGTTATAGCGCAAGGAGCAGATGGAAGAGTGAATGCTATTATGCCGATGTTGAGGGATGCATGCAATAATTCCAAGCATTGCCCTGCTTTATTATTCGTATTTCATAATATGCCCGGTTTTGAATTAGTGAGAATGGATGTTGCAACACTATTTCAAAGGTTCATTTACGGCAAAAACAAAACAAGTTCCTTGCGGCAACTGATTTTGCAAATGGCAAATAAAGTTGTACCGTCTTTTGTTAAAAGGTCTATCGCCCCTAAATATAAGTTGGCATATGAAACGGCTGATAAAATGATAATGCTATCAAAGGGCTTTATTGCTCAATACGATCAATTTGTACAAGGTAGTTTAGACCATTATGATGCTATTCCTAATGTTTTGTCCTACGATATTGATGAAGAATGGAAAGAAAAGAAGAAAAAGACAATTTTATTAGTGGCAAGAATGGACGAAAGGCAAAAACGGGTCAAATTAGCACTACGAGTTTGGAAAAAGATTCAGCATGAGAACTGGCAATTGAAAATAATTGGGGATGGAGAAGATAGGAGCTATTACAGACAATTGGAGGAGAAATGGGAACTGAAAGATTTGTCTTTTATGGGGCACCAAGATCCTTTGCAATACTATCAAGAGGCTTCTATCTTTATTATGACATCTGCTTTTGAAGGATGGCCTATGACGTTAATGGAAGCGATGCCTTGCGGATGTGTACCTATCGCCTTTGATAGCTACAGCGCGGTGCATGATATTATCCAGTCCGGCAGAAATGGTTACATCATTCCGGAAGGCGATATAGATGCATATGCCGCACAATTAAAGGAGTTGATGAATAATGACCAGCTGCGCAACACGCTCGCGCAGAATGCTATAATAGATGTGCAGCGTTTCTCGCGTGAAAATGTTGCCGCTCAATGGAAAACACTTTTGGAATCACTATGATTAAAGTATCAGTTATTTTACCGGTTTACGGTGTAGCAGAGTACATCGTTAAATGTACGCAGAGTTTGCTGAACCAAACTTTGCAAGAGATGGAGTTCCTTTTTGTGGATGATCACGGACCCGATAATAGTATTGAATTACTGCAACAAACGATAGCCGGGCATCCTCGCGAGAAACAATTCAGGGTCTTAACTCCAAATCACAATTTAGGTGCCGGCATGGCGCGTAATTTCGCCATCCCAGAGGCGAAAGGAGAATATATTGCGTTCGTTGATTCGGACGACTGGATTGAGCCGGATATGTTCGAACGCCTATATAATCGCGCGAAGGAACAAGGGAATACAGATCTTTGTATGTGCCAAGCGAGTAAGGACTATTTGGATGGCACTCCGTCGGAGATATTATCCAATCCTGAAGTGACAGAGGGAGCGTTCTCCCCCGATAAGCGTGCATTCTTTTTGACGCATTATGTAAGTTATTTCTGGACATTCATCTATCGTCGCGAGTTAATTGAGAAGCGAGTTATCCGCTACCCGGAGGACCGAAGCGCTGATGATAGTTTCTTCCTTGCTTGCGCGCTAATGACAGCCAATTCGATTGCGCGAGTAGATGTTCCGTTTTACCATTATCTCATTCGTCCCGGATCTGTATGTACGACCAAGGACAGTGTGAAGTACAAGAAGCGACTCATCGTGTTCACCAAACTCATGGATTATGCGAAGCAGCAGGGTGTGTATCCTGAGTATCAACAAGAAATAGATTTTCTTTACATCAAGAAAGGCTATCTTTCGACGTTGGTGAACTATGTGGTCAACGCATTGGAACCGAAGAAAGAAGTATTCGAAGAAGTCTATCAAAAACTTCTGCAAGAAGTGCCAGCATATAAGCAGAACGTATATCTGAAGAGAAAAAAGGTATTGCGTCTGTTGGTAGTCATTTGCCATTTATGTCCCCAAGTGGCAACACAATTATTACGTTATTATGCGAGAAAAAACAGTATAGTCGGATAATATGAAACAGTACGATTATCTTATTGTCGGAGCAGGACTCTTTGGCGCTACATGTGCCTATCGACTTCATCAACTAGGCAAGAAATGTCTGGTGATTGACCGTCGTCCGCATTTGGGCGGCAATGTGTATTGTGAGAATATAGAGGGAATCCACGTACATACTTACGGAGCCCATATTTTTCACACAAGCAACAAGCAAGTGTGGGATTTTGTGAATAGTTTTGTTCCGTTCAACCGTTATACGAATAGTCCTATCGCTAACTACAAGGGGGAGTTATATAATTTACCGTTTAACATGAATACGTTCTGCCAGATGTGGCCTGATGTGAAAACGCCGCAAGAGGCGGAGACACGCATCAACGAGCAAAAAGCGGAAGCATTAGCGGCATTAGGCGGTCGAGAACCGCAAAATTTGGAAGAACAGGCACTATGTTTGGTCGGCAAAGATATTTTCCAAAAACTGATTAAAGAATATACTGAAAAACAGTGGGGACGTGATTGCAAGGAACTTCCCGCATTTATAATCAAACGTTTGCCTGTACGTTTCGTATTTGACAATAACTATTTTAATGATACGTATCAAGGTATACCCATCGGCGGGTATAACGTGTTGATTGAGAAACTGTTGGAAGGGATAGAAACCAAAACGAATTGTGACTTTTTTGCGGAGTACAAAGATCATTGGCAAGAGGTAGCAGACAAACTGATCTATACCGGCCAGCTGGATGAATATTTCGATTTTTGTTTAGGTCGTTTGGATTGGCGCACGGTTACGTTCAAGACGCGCGTAGAGAACAAGCCAAATTACCAAGGGAATGCCGTAATGAATTTTACTTCCCACGAAAAGCCATATACCCGCGTGATAGAACATAAGCATTTTGAGCAATTCGGACAGGCGGTGTATGATGTGCCCAAAACAGTAGTGAGCGAGGAATACAGTACGGAATATAAGTCCGGAATGGAACCGTATTATCCGGTTAATGATGCGCGAAACAATGCATTAGCAGAGCAATATAAACAATTAGCCGCCAAAGAAAAAGATGTTCTCTTCGGCGGCCGATTGGCAGAGTATAAGTACTATGATATGGCTCCTATTATTGAGCGGGCTTTGTCGTTGACTTTTTAGGTCTCCATAAAGGCCAACCCAAGAGGCATAGACTTATTATAATCGAAAAAATCACCAGCGCATAGCCGAGTTTATCCCATTTTAATTGATCTGGTACAAACTCCATTTTTAACGTGTGCTCGCCGGCAGGAATTACTGCTGCGCGGAGTACATAATTTGTGCGTCCAAGTTTAACTTCCTGACCGTCAACGTATAAATGCCATCCGTGCGGATAATAGATTTCAGAGAAGACGGCTACACGATCATGTGCAACGGAAGCAGAATAAGAGAGTCGATTCGGCGTATATTCCGTTAAAACGATATTATCTTCTGCACTCGGTTGTGGTTCGCAGGTAAGAACATCACGGAACTTCTCGTCTGCAACCGCTGTTGTATGCAGATCAAGCGTGTTGAGTGCCTCACTCTCATCGTCCGGAGTTGGAACAAAGAGCACCGAGTTAACGAACCATGCATTTCCCATCGCATCCGGATTCGGATAAACACCTTGCTTGGTAATGATATACTTGGTGTTCAGCATATTGAGCACACTCCAATTCATCTTACTGATATGCTCGTCAATCAGATCTTGGTAACGACGCAATTTCGCAGCGTGGTAACCGCCAATCGATTTGAGACGATAACTGGTACGCGAGTCATTGAAGGTGTTGGTATTCAAGTTCAGCACACGATAATCCAGCGTTTTGTCTTGTAAAATCTGCTCCTCCCATGGTTGCATTTTGAAATGAGCATCTGCATCCTTGGACTTGACAAAATTATCGTTGTTGAAGAAACGCTTGTTGACAGGTACCATGTCGATCAATATCAACGCGGCGAGGCCGGCGTATAATATTGAATTTGTCGTTTGTCGTTTGTCGTTTGTCGTTTGTCGATATGCATACCAGAAGACCAGCGCACAACCTAAAACCACGAAAAGCAGGCTGCGCCATGCATCGGCTTTCGCCATATCGACGCGTTGGTCAAGAATTGCATCATACAGCCACTGCGGTACTTGTGCTTTCCATTGTGCGTCATACGTACTGGTCATATCGAATCCTCCGGCAAAGAGGGCTGCGAACAGACAAATACCTGCCGTAACGCCACCTGCGATGATCAGACTGGTTCGTAATTTCGGCCATTCTATTTCTCCGTTGAGAATGCGCTGTAACCCGAGGAATCCGAGAAGAGGCATCGTTATTTCCGCTACAACAAGAATGGATTCCACAGCGCGGAACTTGTTGTACATCGGGAAATAGTTGAAGAACAGTTCCGTCAACCACATCATATTTTTCCCCCACGCGAGGAAGATGGACATGAGTGTAGCGAAAAGTAGTGCCCACTTGTATGGTCCCGGTACGATGAGTAAGCCGAGCAAGAACAAGAAACATACAATGGCTCCGACATATACAGCTCCGCTGGTAAACGCCTTCTCCCCATGATAGGTGGGCGCATGTTGACAGAACTGCTCCGCATCGCGTTTAGGTACACCCTTGCTGCGCATAGCTTTGCATAATTGCGAGTCTTTACCGACATTGTATCCGCTGGCACCGCCTTCCCAGTTGGGTATTAAGAGCGTCAAAGTCTCGCCTTTGCCGTAACTCCAATCGGTGGCATATTTGATATCGAGTCCTTCTGCCGGTTTGTCCTTTGCCTGTTTGGTGAGTTCACTGTGCCCGCCGCGCATGGTTTCTTTGATATATTCACTATTAATGGACAAATAGCAGATCTTGGTTCCAATTAATAAAGCAAGGCATGCAACGCAGACGGCAATGCCTGTGCCGATGGTTTTCCATTCTTTCTTAATACCAAGTATTACTACTTCAGCAATCGTCATAACGCCCGCCAACATGGCTATGTAGTATGTCATCTGCGGATGCATAACAATACTTGTCATTCCAAAAATGAGTAAAATAGGAATGCCGTACCAATATTTTTGCTGGAAAACAAGGTGAATGCCACCAATCAATGCCGGTAAGTAACCTAAGGCAACGGCTTTGGTGGCATGCCCGGCTGGGATAATTAAGAAGAAATAGGTGCTCATACCCATGCCTAATGCACCGGCAATGCTCAACCATGGATTGATACCAAAACAAAGGAGCAGTATATAGAATCCCAAGAAATATCCAAAGATAATACCCATCGTGTCTCCCAACCCGAAGTGCAATGTGTTGCGTATCCAAGCCTGCGATACCTTGTGCGATGGAATGTGAGGATCGATCTGGTAAGTTGGCATACCGCTGAACATAGACCCCGTCCACCAGCAAGACTCACCTGTTTGTGCTTTGTATTCTTGCGTTTGATGCGCAACCCCCAACCAATTCATAGTATCACCGGCATAAAGCACTTTACCTTCCAGCATGGGACTGCAATAAAGTACAGCAAATCCGAGAAAGACTACCAGCGCCACCACATACGGCGCAATTTTTTTCCAATCAATCTTCATATGTATTGTATATCAATTAATTCCTAAAAAACGGTAAAACGGCAACATCCTCTTGAGGATTAAACCACCACAAGTACATATTGTCACAACGAGCACACTGGTGCAAATCGGCATGAGGATAAGCAGCCATAAGGGAGCTGTAGTTCCCGAAAAACCAACCAATAAATAGAATGGCGTAATAAACACCATGTGCATCAAATAAGTCATGTAACTGCAATCGCTTACCGCGCGAAGGACCGTGTTCGGTTTAGCAGTCCATCGTCCTCCCCATTCTCTGTAGAGCAGGTAGCCGAGTATATAAAAGCCCGTGAAATATGTGAGTCGAGAGGTGTATTCCAGTAAATAGAACGAGGGATACAAACGTCTTATGAGGACATAGCAAAGCCAAACAAAACAGATGCCAATCAGTTCTTTGCGACTGCATGCTTGTAATGTCCGTTGTATGAAAGGTGTTATGGCATAGAGTGCGACAATCAGCCCGATAAACCAATAGGCTTCATTGATACGATTGGTGAGCATGAACGGAATGTAATATAGTGCGCCGTCACGTAGCGAATGAATGTCCGGATATTTGCCCGCCAGGCAGGACAGCGTATAAACGACTGCGCTCCAAATTAAAAAAGGAATAAGGATACGCATGTAGCGCTGCTTGTAGAAATCGCATAAAGGACGGACAGGCGCGGATAGTTGCAGCGCGCCGGAGATCATAACAAACAATGGAACTCCACAGCGATAGAAGAGTGCGTAAACAACACTCAGAACAGGATATGTATCCGTATCAATATGCGCCAATGACCAAGTATGTACAGTGACGACCATAAGGATCGCCAGTGCCCGGAGTATGTCTAATAATACATAGCGTTCTTTGGACATATCATTTGATCATTTTACGTATTTCACATAATTCCTCTTTGACACGCAGTAAGATCTCCAATGCCGCCTGGCGTTCATCGGATTTCTTGTTGTTGCCTTTGAGTTCTTTGCGGATGGCTTCAATGCGCGTGATTTTCAGTTCATCGCGGATGTATTTGATGCGCTTGATGAGTTCTTGATCTGCCCGTGTGTAATACCGGTTTCCATGTCCGTCTTTACGCGGATGGAGTTCATCAAATTGCTTCTCCCAATAACGCAACGTGGAGGCAGGTACACCGGTCTCTGTCTCTGTCTCACGCAGCGAATAATATATTTTCTCTGTCTCAGCCATTACCTGTAGATTTTCAATTTATTGCCTTCCCGAATATTGTCACTCTTCAGGTTATTCCATTGCTTGAGTTGTCTGACCGTACAGTGGAACCGTTTAGCGATGGCACCTAACGTATCGCCTCGTTTGATCTTATAATAGGTGACTCCGTTCACGCGGTACGCTCCGTTGATAGAGGTTACTTTGGCCATGTCTATCTCTGCGCGGCGATTATTGATGAGGCTATCAGCTTTGTAGGCAATGATAGAGTCCTGCTGGTCAATGAAGAGTCCCATTTTATCGGACGGCAGGCAGAGCGAGTAGGCTTTGCCTCCCGGAAGGATGTCGCGCGAGTACTGCGGGTTAAGCCGGCGCAGTTCGTCCATGCTGATGTAGAGGTTTTCGCTCACTTGCTGCAGATGAAGACGTTGCGTAGTACAGATAGTGTCGGTAATCATCGATTTGTTCTCTATCGGTGCTTTGCAGATACCGTGTTCCTGACCATAGTTCATGGCGTAGTTGGCAGCGATGAAGATAGGTACATAGTTGCGCGTCTCCAGCGGAAGGAACGGATAGATAGACCAGAAGTCGCGTTTTCCTCCGGCACGGCGGATGGCTTTATTGACATTTCCGCTACCGCAGTTGTAAGCCGCGATGACGAGGTTCCAGTCTTTATACACACTGTACATGCTTTTGAGAAAACGGCAGGCGGCGTCGGTTGCTTTGAGTACATCCATACGTTCGTCCACGAGAGAGTTGATCTCCAACCCGAATAACTTACCCGTCGCCGGCATGAACTGCCATAGACCGGCTGCGCCGGCATGCGAGCGAGCCATGGGGTTGAGGGCGGACTCGATGATAGGAACGCAGCGCAGTTCATAAGGCAGATTATAGCGCGCGAGGGCTTCCTCGAAGATTGGGAAGTAATACTCACTCATGCGCATGAGGCGCGCAACCTGCTTGGGGTTGTTCCGAACGTAGCGCAAGATGAATGCCCGTACCCGTTCATTGTACGGCAACTCGATGACGCAAGGCAAAGCTTGCAGACGTGCCTTATAGACGGAGTCCGGCAGCGTGACGGTATCATGTATGGAAATACAATCGGTGGTGTCAAGCCAGCGAAGATTCCACTCTAATGAACGCATCTCGATATCCGACAGCGCACTATCGCTCCATGAGAGGTAAAAAGGAGGGATAGGATCCACGATAACTTCCTCGGGCATGATACTATCGGCAGGTACACTGTCTGCTACTTGCAGAGGAACCAACTCCAGCGACTCGACATCCGTGGAGTCGTTGACAAGAGTGTCTTGAGGTACAATAGGAGTAGGTGTCTCTTCCGCACGCAAAGAGGGCATGCAGGTCAAGAGGATAAATATAAGAAGAATCTTTTTCAAAACTGTATAGCTAATTTTAATTCAGCGCTCTGTTGGTGCTGATAGTCATAATAAATTTGGGGTTCTATATTGAGGGACAAATCCGGCGAGATATCATAGTCAAAGAGTTGTGCGTCCACATAAGCATCGATGAGTGACAGCGCATATACAACCACGACAGCGAGGATGGAATAATCGCGGTATCGCCGGAATGTCTGGTGCTGGTTTTCGAGCGTTTTCACCCAAGTACTTGCTCCTCCTACGCGCTGCAGGTCGTAGCCGTTGGGTAGGACGGCGATGTAACTCTTTGCAGGGTCTTCGGTTACCGTGCCTGCCTGAATGTCGTTATAGAGGTCGAGGTATGCCGTCCTGTAATTGGAATAGCGGTTTTGAGTCCAGCTGATAGCATATCCGCAGCCCATGAAAGCGCCGTACACGATAGGTAGTTTCCAGTAGGACTTGTTGTAAATCTGTCCGGCACCAGGGCAGATGACGCCTAACCAGACAGCCTTGATGGCATCGGGTTTCTTGTAAAAGGTGCTGTCCGCCTGTTGTTGAGCTTGCGCCCACAGCGGAAGTATCATTAGTACTATGTAGAGCCAGCGTTTCAATGGATTCTCGCAAGGATTTGCTCTAATTCTTCCGGAGTAGAGAAAGAGATAGTGATCTTTCCTGCCTGCACTTTCACTTTCCGGCCGAGTCTCTCGGCCAGTTCGTTTTGTATCTGCTCATAGGGATTGATGACTTTCTTCTCCGGTTTCTTCTCGTTCTTGCTTTCTTGCGCAAGGGCTTCCACCTGACGTACCGAGAGTCCTTCACGCAAGATACGCTGGTAGAGGGCTAACTGGCGTTCTGCTGAAGGTGTACCGAGGATAGCACGGGCATGGCCCATGTCGATTTTCCGCTCTTTGATACCGACTTGTATCTCTGCCGGCAGTTTCAGTAGGCGGAGATAGTTGGCGACCGTAGCGCGTTTCTTCCCCACGCGCTCGGACATACGCTCTTGGGTGAGGTTATAGTCATCCATGAGGCGCTGGTATGCCAAGGCAATCTCAATGGCATCCAAGTCTTCGCGTTGGATATTCTCGATGAGAGCCCACTCCATGACCTGCTCGTCTTTGGCGGTACGGATATACGCATCCCGCCATCTTACTGGCGCGGAAACGACGTTCACCGGCGATGATCATATAGGTGTCATCCCCATTGTCACGCAACGTGATAGGCGAGATGACACCGTGCTCACGGATAGAGTCCGCTAATTCTTGCAGTGCCTCTTCATCAAATGTGCGGCGCGGCTGATCAGGGTTCGCTATAATCTTTGTCAGTTCGATTTCCGAGATAGAACTGCCGCCGTTGGTATCTACATGCGAGGTGTCGATGAGCGCATCGAGTCCTCGTCCGAGTCCTGTCATTTTTTTCATAAAGCTTGTCGGTTAATTAGTTCTTTTGCCAAGGAGTTGTAGTTCTGCGCCCCTTTGGATGTCGGGTCATAGTCGAGAACGGACACGCCGTGCGAGGGCGCCTCGCTGAGTCGCACGTTTCGCGCAATGACGGTGTTGAACACGAGGTCGCCGAAGTGGCGCTTCACTTCTTCGTACACCTGATTGCTGAGACGCAGACGATTATCGAACATCGTCAGCAGGAATCCTTCGATCTTCAAAGCCGGGTTGAGTTTCGACTTGATGATCTTGATGGTGTTCAGTAATTTTGCGATACCTTCGAGCGCAAAGAACTCACATTGTACAGGGATGATGACGCTGTCACTGGCAGTTAGCGCGTTGACGGTGATCAAGCCGAGGGACGGACTGCAGTCAATGAGGATGTAGTCATAGTTATCCTTGATCTGATCAATGACGCGTTTGAGAAGTGTCTCGCGATGCTCGATATTCAGCATCTCAATTTCTGCTCCAACCAGGTCTATGTGACTGGGAATGAGCCATAGGTTCTTGGTGTTGGTCTCTACTATTGCGGTGTGCGGATCAATGCCGTTCACCAGGCATTCGTAGATGGTGTTATCCAGTTCGCGTATCTCGATACCCAGTCCCGACGAGGTGTTTGCCTGCGGATCGGCATCGATAAGCAGCACGCGTTTGCCTTGATGCGCCAAGGCGGCTGCCAAGTTAATAGAGGTGGTCGTTTTACCGACGCCTCCTTTTTGGTTAGCTAATGAAATGATTTTACTCATATAGTTGTTGTATTATTGTTTCTGCTTCGATCTGCCGACAGGCGTAGTTGCCGTATCGGCAATGATTGGTTCCGTGGCACGTACAGGGACGGCATCGGAGGTCGTTGCGTTGGATGATATCTTCGCTGCGTTGTTTCCACCCGGCGAAGCCTATCAGGGGGTGAGTAGCACACCATACACTGATGGCCCGCAGGCCCACGAGACTCGATAGGTGTTGGTTGGCACTGTCCATACAAATCATCGCATCGAGTTGCCGCATCAGTTCCAGTTCTTCTTCCAGTTTCAATTGTCCGGCGACACTCTCGGTGTGCGGGAAGACGGATGCCCACTGTCGTAACATTTCGCATTCGACGGCGCCTGCTCCGAAGAGGAACACCCGCGTGTCGGGGGCTTGTGTCAAACGCTCAATGATCTCTTTCGTCACGCGGTAGGGCAGCATGTTCGAACGCGACTTGGCGAATGGTGCCAACCCTATCCATCGTCCTTCTTTCGTTCCGAATCGTTCTTCGATTGTCTGTGCAGCGGTGCGGTTGATCTTGATGGCTTCAAAGTCCCTGTCTGTCTTCAAGCCTGCCCGCCGGAAAGTATCTTCGTAGCGATCGAACTCCGACGGCAAGTCTCTGCTTCCTATACCCCACAGGGTGATGAGGTGTTTGCGAAGACGGCCGTAATGTATGCGGGTGACCTTCTTTCCGCTGAAAAGCATAAAGAGGTCGAAGACTCGTGTACGGAGTACATCCTGCAGGTCGATTACCGCATCGGCTTCGTGCCGAAGATGTTTCCATAAGCGCCATACACCGCGCCAATTGAGATGATTATCCACTTCCCAAAACACCACGTTGGGCATGGAAGCGAACATCGCCCCGAGTTTCTTCTTGCTTGCTACGATGAACCGATCATTCGGATAGCGACGGCTGAGTGAAGCGATCACGGGCACCGTCATCGCCACATTACCTAAAGTCGCCAACCGGATAATCAGATACGTCATACATCTTACACTTTACACCTTACATTTTTTACTCTTTCCATTCGCTCCATGTGGCCCCGAAAAAGTACGTCAGCGTGTCACCTAATTCGTACGGACGTACAGCGATAAGGTTACCGTCCCGAATCTCCGTCAGCGTAGCACCCGGCGTTTTGACAGAGATCTGGACGCGTCCCTGAGTGGTACTACCGTTGTAATCGTAGTTCATTTGCGCCGCCGTCTTGTCGCTCAAGGCATCTTCCTCGTAGAACACGTATCCAACTTCCGGTATTGTCAGGTGGTAGTCCACCGTGTCATGCAGGTATATTCCGCCGCCGACGAGCAGTTCACCAGAATAGTCTCCGGTAAGTACCACTTCCGCCTTATTCTGCAACTGTCCGGCTTCGGCGGTGATAGTGATCGTCTCTTGCAGGATATGTCCGGCAACCAACAGACTGTCGTACTCCAGGCGAAAGACGAACTTGTCCGGTGTCTGTTCGAGGATGGTCCAACGGTCGTATGGTCCGCCGATATAGGTGGTGTCATTGGCCAATACGATCAGTCCTCCAGCGCCGCATGTATGCCCTACTTTGTAACAGTCGAGGCCTTTGCCGTAGTTGATATGATATGGCAGGCCGAGACAATGCTCGCGGTAATAGAAACTATCCACGACGAGTTCCGGCGAAGCCTTCAGCCATAGATCGACACCGTTGGACGGGTTCTCAGGACGCAACGCAGGACCGTACATACGAAAAGCTGCGTACTCGTTCTCCCACGCGAAGTCATCCTTGCGCTCGGGCACATAGCGCCCATACACTTTCGGCTGCACCGCCTCTTTCTGACACGAAGCCAGACAAAGGAGCAACGCGATGATTAGAAAATATCTTTCAACTTTCATCTTTCAACTTTCAACTTTACTTCGGCTGCCTTCCGATATAGGCCAAAATGCCGCCATCAACATAAATAATCTGTCCGTTGACCGCATCGCTCGCGTGGCTGGCGAGGAACACCGCCGTGCCGCCTAACTCATCCGCATCGAGCCATCGGCCTGCCGGAGTCTTTGCGCAGATGAAACTGTCGAACGGATGTTTGCTTCCGTCCGGCTGCGGCTCACGCAACGGTGCCGTCTGCGGCGTAGCAATATAACCCGGGCCAAGACCGTTGCACTGGATGTTGTACTCGCCGTACTCGGAGCAGATGTTACGCGTCAGCATCTTCAATCCGCCTTTCGCTGCGGCATAGGCACTCACCGTCTCGCGGCCCAACTCACTCATCATTGAGCAGATATTGATGATTTTTCCTTCGCGTCTTTCCATCATCTCCGGCAGTACGGCAGCGCTCACGATATACGGAGCCACGAGGTCAATATCAATCACTTGTTGGAACTCCTCACGCTTCATCTCATGCATCGGGATACGTTTGATGATGCCGGCGTTGTTCACTAAAATATCGATTTGACCCACCTCTTTGTGAATCCGTTCTACCAACTCTTTCACGGCCTTCTCGTCCGTCACGTCGCATACATAGCCCTTGACGTTCTCGATACCTGCCGCCTTGTAATCCTCGATGGCTTTGGCAACACCTTCTTCATGGCGTGCATTGAAAATGATGGTCTTTGCCCCTGCCTGAGCAAATGCTTTCGCAATAGCGAAGCCTATACCATAGCAAGCACCTGTCACCCAGGCGTTCTTGCCTTCCAGGCTAAACAAATTTGAAATCATAAACTTGAAATCATAAATTATTTTAAATCCGTAATCTTGCTGAAATCTTGATCTCCGTAGTCGAGATTTTCGCCTCCCATACCCCAGATAAAGGTGTAATTATGGGTAGCTGCGGCGCTGTGAATGGACCACTCCGGACTCAGAACGGCTTGGTTGCCTTTCATCCAGACATGACGTGTCTCTTCTACTTCGCCCATGAAATGGCACACCGCTTGCTCTTCCGGCACTTCGAAATAGAAATACGCCTCCATGCGGCGGCTGTGTACGTGCGCCGGCATCGTGTTCCATACACTACCCGGAGCCAGTTCTGTCATGCCCATCTGTAACTGGCAAGTCGGCAGAACTTGGTTAACCAGCATCTTGTTAATATCGCGCTCGTTGGACATCTCCAAGCTTCCCATGTGTGCCACTACCGCATCTTTCTTCGTAACTTTCTTGTTCGGGTATGCGCAATGAGCAGTCGTAGAGTTGAAGTAGAACAGCGCCGGCTTCTTCGCATCCAAGCTCTCGAACTTCACTTCGCGGTCGCCGCGGCCGAGGTACAAAGCCTCTTTGTAATCCAACTCAAACACCTCATCGCCCGCAATCACTCTTCCTTTGCCGCCCACATTGAAGATACCCATCTCACGGCGGGTCAGGAAATACGGCGCTTTCAGCGGATCAATCGCCTCCAGCAACAAGGTCTCGCCAACCGGCATCGCACCGCCTACAATCATGCGGTCGTACATCGAATAGACCATGTTCACTTCGTTCTTCACAAACACGTTCTCGATGAGGAAATCTTTTCTCAGACGAGTAGTGTCATAACTCTTTGCGTCCGTCGGGTTCGACGCATAGCGCACTTCATAATTTGTTTTCATATATCGTTCAACTTTAAACTTTCAACTTTCATTTACGTTTGCGTACGGGCCACAGCCATGCGAAGTTGACACTCAGGTCTATCGGACTGGCCATGGAGAAATAGTCCGTGAGGGACGTTCCGTAAACCCCTCCAAAGGAGAACTCGAAGCGTGCCTCTATCTGATACACTCCTGCGCGGGCAGTAGGAAAAGAGACGCCGGTGCCGGCTAACAGTCCCCAGTAGAATGGATGGTCGATAGGTTGATACTCCGTTTGTCCGAGGCCGTTCACCAATACGCCTTTATTTCCTTCGTCTTTGATACAATAACCAATCTGCGGACCGAGGTTAAAGATCCACCGGCAGGTACGGCTGCCGAAGTTCAGGTGCATGAGAATCGGCAGGTCAATATAATGGAGGTTACGCTCATAGCGTTCTCCTGCCGCGTTCTTCTCCGCCCATCCGCGATGGACGTAGTTGAGTTCCATCTGAAAGGCGCAGTATTTATGTCCGGCGTAGCGGAAGACAATTCCTCCATTTCCGGCAAGCACGCAAGCATTCGTAATGGGTGTCATGTTCGCCACGAAAGGGCGGAAGATTATCGAACTGGCTGTCACACCGCCATGCACGCCGAGATAGAACTCCCGTTCGCGCAAGCGGGGTTGAGCCTGCAGGCTTAGTGTGCACATTACGGCACACAACGTGCAGAAGAGGATTAATATGTGACGACTTCTACGCATGCGTTTTGATATCCTCCGTGTTCCACTTGTTGCCAACGAATAGGAGATTGTAAGCCGGTATGTTCTTGTGTGCCGTGGAGCCAGGCTACGAGGGCTTGCATTAGGTCATACCCCAAGAGGTCGTAGCGCGGGGTCTCGGATACATGTTCGTCAGAGAAATAGGTCTCCCACAGGCGGTTGTATTGATGGAGGTTCGTGTGGCTCGAGAAGAGCGAGGTATAAACAGCCGGGATACGCAGGTCCTCTTTTGTCCAGCTGAACTGACTGACGATACGTACACGGTAACCGTCCTGCTGCAGTTTGGCAATATGAGGCAAGGCCATGCGCACCAACTGATAGCGGTCGCTATGGAGCAGGATGATATTCTCTTTTGCGGGATCGAGGGCGTACGTAGCGGAATCCACCATCAAGTCGTGGAGCCCAAGAGCTGTATAAGGGATGCCATGCGCTCTCATCTGCTTGCGGAGAGTACGCACCGATGCGGCGAGGTCGTCGTCCCTTACTTCGACAGCCACAAAATGCGCATCGCGTGTCTTCATCCATGCGCAGAGACTGTCCGCCTCCTGTTGGTCGGTCGAGTTGAATTGCAATATATACGGATGCTTTTCCAGGTCCAAGTCATCACTGAACGGCAAGAGAAGAGGAACCTGATGCGCCTCGCACCAAGCCGCCATCCGCTCTATCTGAATAGGATACACAAGGCCTAAGATACCCTGTACACTGTCCAACTCGGTGCTGTCACACAGAGCCGTAACACGACGTTCGCTGCGTTCGCTGTCATAAGCGCGCAGACGATAGTACGTACTGTCGTTCTGCAGGTCATGAAGGGCTAACAGTGCTCCCTGGTAGAACTCCATCATGCGCTCCGCGTTGACACTCCGCTTGACCTGACGGCTCTCGAAAGGCAGGAGAATAGCCAGTTCTACAATACGGCGCGGAGTAGGAACGATACTGTCCGTTGAGAGCGTGTCTCCCGGAAGACTGTCAGCGGGCGCAGAGACAACAACGGCTGTGTCCGCCGGAAGGATTTCGGGCGCAACAACGGTCTCGGTGACCACGGTCTCTACCACCTTGGCTTGCGTCTGTTTGATCACAGGCCGTTTGGTCGGAAGGAGAATGATCTCGCCGTAATGCAGCCCGCGTTCGCGTAACTGCGGGTTCAGACGGATGATGTCAGACTGCGGCACATTGAAGTTTACACCGATACGGTATAAACCAATACTCCGCTCCACCTGGTAGCGGTACACCTCTTCCCCGTTGACCGTGTCAAGCGGGTAGTTCAATAACTCTTGCGCCTTTGCCTGAATAAAGAACAAGGAACAAAAGGCAAGGATATAAAATTTACAACTTTTTCCAATCATCTTCACTAAACACTAAACTCTAAACACTAAACCCTCTTAGCGTATTTTCTTTTTCTGACCACAAACACCGTGCCGCCGATGAGCGCAAGGATCGCAACGGGGCAGATAGTGCTGATCAGTTGGATATTCATTCGTTCTTCGTGTGCGCGTCGGTCGTTAATCAGACGTAGCGCCACGTCTTTCTCCCGCAGGGCGATGAGTCCCTCGGCGTCGGTGAGCCATAGCACGGCATTGACGATCAGGTCACGGTTGGAGAACTGCATGCCGCTGTATCGGTCGTAACCCATCGGTAGCGCCTGGTTTTTCTGCAACTCATTGATGACGATGCTTCCCGAAGCGATGACCACTTGACGGGTCGGTACGCCGGTCTTACGGACGGGTTCATCGGTCATCACTCCTTCAGGTATCATGCGGTGCGCATAAGCGCTGCTGAAGGCGCCTTCGAGGGAGACGGCAACCGGTACATATTGGTACTTAAACTCCGACATGTCAGGGTTCATGTCACTCAGGTTCACTTCTCCGGGCGTAGCCGTGATGCGACTAGCGGTGCTGGTAGCAAGGAGGATACGTTTCTCAATGCCGTCTTCTCCGCCTACGGCATCGATAGGACTGACGAACGTACTCATCACCTGTCCCATGTTCTTCGTGATAGGAGAACCCTGACTGGTCAGTAACAGCGGGGCATACGTCCACGGCATGGGTTGGAAATTCGGGTGCTCGGCGTCGGAGGACACATTGACGGGTATCGGCAGACACTGTATGTCCTGTACCAGGGCGGGATTGACGCGCACGCCATAACGGAAGAGCAGGTCGGTAAGACCGAGATCCAAGGGGATGATGGGCGTAAAACCGTCTTTCTGCAGCACTTCTTCACTCAGTTGCACACCGTTGAGCGCCCATAAGACCGCGCCGCCACGCATGATGTACTGGTCGATGATGAACCGCTCGGCATCACTGAACGCCGTCTGCGGCGCAAGGATCAGTATAGCTTGATAGCCGTCCAACATGTGTACGTTCACTCGTTCATCCGTTAAACCTTCACTCGTTACACTCCCTCTGTCCACTTGGAAGTACTTGCTGAGCGCCGTCATCAGGTCGTACGTGTGTGCCTCATCGGGTTCGCCGTGCCCCTCGAGGATAGCTACGCGCGGCGTCTCCTGTTGCGTGAGCAGATGAAGGGCTTCCATGAAAGCGAACTCCAACTGCTCGATGCTGGCGTTGAGGTTCTCTTCGCCGCTGAGGCCGCGGGTGTTCTTGAGGAGCGTCACCACCGCACGCTTGCCTTTGTACCTCATCAGGGCGTACGGAAAGACCGTCGTCTGCGCCGTCTTGCCGTTCTGTTCACGCTCATGGATGATGATCGGCGAGAGACCTAAAGAGTCTCCTTTCACCTTTAACCTTTCATCTTTCACTTTTACGATGTCAGCATAGACATCGAGTTCTTCGATGGTTTCTTCAGTGGCTTTTCTGAGTCGCCGGAAACCCGCATTGAGGTCACCGTCCAGAAGAAGGGTCACTTCGATAGGGGCATCGGTCGAACGCAACAGGGCCTTGGAGGCCTCGCTCAGGCTGTAATGCTTGTCGTCCGTCATGTCCCAACGAACAGGACACACTTGCAGCACCCCGTATAAACACAGGAATAGTCCAACGATAAATATGTACGGCGCGTACTTTTTCAACACTAAACTCTAAACACTAAACCCTAAACCCTAAACTTATTTCCTAATCTTCTTCCAAACGTCCTCGTTGATCACCACCGGATACTTGGCGCGCAGGCGCTCGATCCATGCTTTCTCGAGGAAATCCTGGTAGTCGGTGGTCACTTTGCCTTTCTCGTCATCCCACGTTGCGGGGGCTTTGAGTTTCTTACCTACACAAACGACGTAAGGCAGTTGCTCGTTCGGGGTAAACTCGGCTTTCTTCACCTTGAGTCCGTACTTGTCCACAGCGGCGTTCTTGCCCTGCTCCCAGAGACCGCGTTGTGCTTTCACATAGACGGTGCTGTCCTGGTTGATACGACGGGCGATATAACTCTTCACGGAGTCGGGCTCGGCACTACGGATGATAGCCTGCGCAGCGCGGGCACTGTTCTTGTCTTTGCACTGCAGCAACCAACCCTTGAAGTGCGGCTTGTCCCAGGTATATTTCTTCTTGTTGGCAGCGAAGAACTGCTCGAGGCCGGCGGTGTCTTTAGCGGCTTTGTCCCATACCTCGCGGAGCGATACTTCGAAGAGCAGGATACCGTCGTGGTACTCCTGCACGAGGTTTTTCAGTTCCGGATATTTCTCCTCGAGGTGCTCGTCGGCGTAGGCTTTCACTTCCTCGTCCGTCATGCTGGCCGGCAGGTTATATTCCTTACGGGTCTTGCGAACAAAACTCTTGTCGGCTTCCTTGGCGCGCTCGTCGCGCATCACCTGACGTTCTACCTGCGTACGGATCGAATCAAGAGGTTGGATGCCGCGTTCGCCTTCTTTATACAGGATATGCCATCCGTACATCGTACGGAAGGGCGCACTGATCTGACCTGTCTCCAAGGAGAAAGCAGAGTCTTCGAAGGGTTTGACCATCATGCCTTTGCCGAACCATCCGAGGTCACCGCCGCGAGCACTGCTGCCGCGGTCTTCGGACTCTATCTGCGCTATCTCACCGAAGTTCTCCGATGTCACGATGGCTGCGATGGAATCGATGACGATCTTCTTGGCGGCGATGATCGAGTCTTCGTTCTCGCCGCGCGGCGTCATCTTCATGATATGACTGGCTTTCACTTCTTTGTGGTCACGCTCTTCCTCGACGAGAACGATATGCCACCCGTATTGCGTGCGGAAGGGGGTGCTGATCTTACCCACCTCGGTGTTATACACAGCCTCCTCGAGCGGATAGACATAACGGAACGGAGTGATCCATCCCAACTCACCACCGGTCTCTTGTACGGAAGGGTCGGTACTGAGTTCGCGTGCTACGTCAGCGAAAGGTTCTGCCGGCATGCGTTTCTCTACATTGCGCCATTTGCCTTTCACTTTCTTTCTTTCACTTTTCATCTTACCAATGGTCACGCGCTCGTAAGCGTCGTTGATCTTCGCGAGCGCCTCTGCCTGCGCCGCACTGTCCGCGTTCATCGGACACTGGATGGCGATATGAGCCGCACGGCGGTCTTTGGCCATGTGACGCCAACTCATCTCGATCAGACTGTCCAGCGCTGCGTCGTCCTGCAGGTATTTCGGAGTAGCCTGCGCACGGTAACCTTTCAACTCTTTCTTGAACGCCTCGGTCGTGTCGATACCCTGTGCCTCGGCTTCCACCACTTTGAGCTTGAAGTTAATGAACATGTCCAGGTACTCGTCCATGGTCTTGGGGTCAATGGCTCCTGCCTGGTTGTTTTTCTCGTAGATGTAGAGGAACTCCTCCGCACTCACCGGTTGGCCGTTGATCGTCATCAGCGGCTTGTCTTGAGCCATCATGTTCAGGCTCAATACTGCAACGATAAATAAAAATGCTTTTTTCATTTCAGGTATTTTTTGTATGTTTGTTCAAAAAGTCTAACTGCTTGTCCGATAGTGCCGAACAGTTCGCCTCCTGAGGCGTTGGCATGTCCTCCGCCGTGGAAGACCTCATGAGCCCATATATTGACGGGTCGGTCGCCTTGCGAGCGGAAAGAGATACGGATGCGGGACTTGGGCGTACCGGGTTTGGCGCGCTCTTCACGCATGAAGACGGAGTAATAGACGTCGCTGATCTGCAACGGCATGTTCACTAGTCCTTCGGTGTCGCCCACCTGATAATGGTACTGCTCCAGTTCGTCCGCGGAGAGGGTGATGAGTGCCAGGTGGTGCTCCGGGTAGATACGCATCTTGCGATAAAGAGCGTAGCCGGTAAGACGGACGCGATGCTCGGAGTATTGGTTAAAGACGGCGTTGTATATCGCATCCTTCTGCACGCCCGCGCGTAGCAAAGCGGCGATGATGTCGTATAACTCCGCACGCGTGGAGTTATAACTGAAATTACCCGTGTCCGTCATCAGACCCGTATAGATACATGTCGCCACCTCTTCCGTTAACCGTTCACTCGTTAAACGTTCACTCGTTAACACCTTATACACTATCTCGCATGCCGAAGATGCCTCCGGATGAGAATGCACCTCCGTCCAGAACCCCTCATCCACTAATCCTTTCGCCCCCTCATCCATCAGATGATGGTCTATGAGGATTTTCGGACAGGGGTTGGCAAGCATCTTCTCGCCCACCGGCCCGATACGTTTGGGATCGTTGAAGTCGGTGCAGAGGAAGAGATCCGCGGCGGCGAGGATGTCGTCGCACACAGCGCTCTCTTTCTCATACACATGCACACGCTCCGCACCCGGCATCCAGTTGAAGAAAGCAGGGAAAGCATTCGGCACAATCACAGATACACTCGCGCTCTCAGCGCGTTTACACTGCGGCTCTGCCGCGTTTAACTGTGCCTCCGGCACGTTTAACCGGTTGTACAGCGCAAGCGCTGAACCCATGGCATCGCCGTCGGGCGCCATGTGCGTGAGGATGACGATATGTTGTGCGTGTTGCAGCAGCTCTTTCATGTCTTATTTGCGAACTTGTTTATGTACGTACAGTCCGGGCAGGAAGGTGTCCTTGATGCCGTCGATACACGGACCGAACATATACAGCGGGAAGGGTTTCCACACGTCGTTCTTCCACTCCACCGCATAGGCTCTCGGACGGATGTCCACGGCCGTCGGGTTGCTGTGAGGGATGAGGGAGTTGGCGAGCGTGGTGAACGTCTTCGCGTTCTTCGTCACGATCTTGTAGGGTATGTCATCCTCCTCGTGTACCTTCACTTTGAGTCCGTGGTAAAGCATGCGGAACGTGCCTTTCGCGATCTGACTGTCACCGGTATAACGCGTGTCGAGCGTGTCGATACGGCATTCGGCGGTGATGCCCACTAACGGCCGAACGAAGGTGTTGAGGTAATCGATATCGACGGAGGTGGCATGCAGGTCGAGCATCCAGTGGCAGGCTTTGTCCATGCTCATACTCATCTTCGCCGTCGCGTGTCCCTGCTTCGAGATAGGACAACCGCCGTTGACGTAGAGCGTCGCACCGCGACGGTTGGTGACGTTGTCCACCGTCGTGCGGATGTCACGCAGCTTCAAGCGACCGCAGTTGACGTTGGTGCTCGCGAACTCGATGTCGATATGACGGATGCCGGCGTCCACGTGCTTGATGTCGAAGACAACGGGCAGGGATGTCAGGATTTTCTGAGGCATGTCGAACGGACGTTTCGGCGCATAACGCTCGTCGCGGAAGATGTCCATCTTCTCCACAACGGCGGTCAGATGGTCGAGGTGATAGTCTTTGTCCATCGCCTTGTGGATAGGATTGAGCGGTGCCGTCGTGACGCTCTCGATGGTCATGTCCATCCATGTCACGGGCTCGCGGACGATGTCTCCGAGTTTCTTACGGGGCATGGTGTGACAGATACGGGTACGACCTACCTTCAACGCACCCTGACTCTCGTGCTCGATATCACTCGTCTCCAGACGCATCATGCCATCGGGCATCATCACACGCGCCGTGCCGAGCGACAAACGATAGACGGAGTCGTTGTAATGGAAGACCGAGTCATAAACCAGGTCATGCACCGTCAACCCGACGGAGTCCGCGGCCAGGTCGAGCTTCGAACTCAGACTGTGCAACGAGAAAGCCGCGTTCTTGATACGCAACTTGTCCAACTCGGCACGCTTGAGCCATTCGCCGCTCTTGGCGAGGGCCGTGTCCTGGAGCTGAGGAAACGATAACTCGGGGTGCTGCTCGTCCAACCATAACTCTACGGACGGACGGATGATACGCACATCGGTGATATATACCTGCTTGTCAAGCAGCAACGAGTACAGGATGCGTCCTACGGCGATACGGTCCACGTGGGCGATGACTCCCGGACACACCGTGTCTTTCTCACTCAGAGGTTCACCCCGGAACGAGAAATGCAGATCCGTCACGTCCGCTGTACCGCTGAAAAAACGCAGGTCGATGTCACCCACCGACGCTTCGCATCCCGGCAGACGGGACAACGCATTATTCACTTCACGCGTCAGAAAACGCGAGAGAAGAACGTCGGCAGTCACAAAGAAAGCAATGCCGATGGCAAGCAGGCAACCCAACACAATCAGGGTTATTTTCGTTCCTTTTTTCATAATTCTTAATTTTTAATTTTTCTTAGCGAGGTATGTACTCTCTCGGAGGCGTCTCGAGCGGTTGGGGTCCGCGAGAGTCGTCGAGCATGGGGCGAGTTACTCCGAAGAGTACTTACCGAGCGGCGAGTTTCATCACTTCCTCCGCGATGCGCTTCGCGGAATCGCGTTGCGCGAGCGTCAGCACGTTCGTATGCAGTCTCTCCAACCGCGCATCGTCTTGTATCAACTCCAGCGCCGTGGGAATGAGCTTCTCCACCGCCTCGCAGTCTTTCACCAGCACCGCCGCATCTTTGTTCACCAACGCCATGGCGTTATGCGTCTGATGATCCTCCGCTACGTTTGGCGATGGCACGAGGATGGCGGGTTTGCCTAACAGACATATCTCGCTGATGGACGAAGCACCCGCACGAGAGATCACAAGGTCCGCTTGCGCATAACGGTCCGGCATGTCCGTGAGAAAATCCAGACACTCGATGTTAGCGGGACAACCTGCCGCCTCCCATGCCGCCTTGCATCGCTCGTAATACACCTTTCCCGTCTGCCATACCACTCTGATCTCTGATAGCTGACTTCTGATATCTGACTTCTGACCTCCAATCGCCGCCATCACCGCCTCGTTGATCGTCCGCGCACCGAGACTGCCTCCAAGAATAAGCAGATTCCTTTCACCTTTCACTTTTCCCCTCTTTCCTTTCTCCAGGTTCTGCCGCACGGGATTGCCGGTGAGGATGATCTTGTCGGCAGGGAAGAAACGCTCCATGCCTTCGTACGCCACGCATATCTTCGACGCCTTGTCCTTCAGTATCTTGTTCGTCACACCCGCAAAACCGTTCTGCTCCTGCAGCAGGATAGGTATACCCATCTGCGCTGCGGCCCACATCGCCGCACCCGAAGCGTAACCTCCTACACCCACACCTACGTCCGGACGGAAATCACGGATGATACGCTTCACCTGACGAATCGACTTAGCCAGGTCGATCAGCACCGACACGTTCTTCCACGGCTGCGAACGGTTGAAACCGCGCACAGGCAAACCCACGATCTTATAACCCGCTTGCGGCACACGCTCCATCTCCATACGACCCAGGGCACCCACAAACAAAATCTCCGCCTCCGGATCCAACTCCTTCAGCGCATTGGCTATACTCACTGCGGGGAAGATATGTCCTCCGGTCCCCCCTCCGGATATCAAATAACGCATAGTAGATTCAGTTTTTTACCTTTCATCCGTTCACCCGTTCACCCGTTCACTCGTTCATCCGTTCAAAAAACGCGGCAAAATTACAAAAAATTTTGCATATATGCAAGAAAAGCAGTATTTTTGCACGATTTTTTCCGAAAGAGTGCAAGATGTGGCTTGTTTTATCGTTCATTTCCGCCCTCTGTCTGGGGTGTTATGATATCAGTAAGAAGGTGGCCCTGCAGTCCAACCGTGTCATCGATGTGCTGACTCTGAGCGTGTGGTTCTCGGCGCTCTTCCTCTCGGTGCCCTGGCTACTCTCGCGCATCTGCCCGGAGATGATGACCACTACGCCCTTCTACGTGCCGTCGCTGGATCTGAAAGCGCACGGACTGGTCGTGCTCAAGTCCGTGATTGTACTCAGCAGCTGGGTCTTTGCCTATATATCCCTCAAACATCTGCCCTTGTCCGTCGTCAGCCCGATGCAGGCTACACGTCCGATGTGGACTTTGGTGGGTGCGTTGTTGCTGTTCGGGGAGCGCCTGAACGGATGGCAATGGCTGGGTGTGAGTCTGGCGATAGGAACGGTGTTTGTGTTCTCGTTTCGTAATAAACAGACTATTCGGAATACTAGGCATACTCCGGCGGGCCGCTATTATGTGGCACTGGCGTTGGCGATATTGATCGGGGCGTGTTCGGGCTTGTACGACAAGTTCCTGATGCGCAGTTATGACCATAACGCCGTGCAGGTGTATTATACGTTCTACCAAGCCCTCATACTGCTTGTCGGATCTCTGCTCGCCTCTCCTCCTTCAGGGGGCCGGGGGGATTTCGTCTTTCCCTTCTCGCGCATCATTGCGCGAGTCTCTCCCCCTTCAGGGGGCTGGGGGACCCCGTTCACCCGTTCACTCGTTCATCCGTTCACTCCGATTCTTCTCATCTCGGTGTTTTTGATCATCAGCGATAATGTGTATATGTTGGCGCTGCGGGATCCGGACAGTCTGATAGCGGTGGTGAGTACGATTCGAAGAGGTGGGGCGGTGATTGGTTTTGCGTACGGCCTGCTTTTCCTCAAAGAGGAAGACCCGTGGAAGAAAGTGGTCTGCATGGTTGGCATTCTTGCAGGACTCATATGTCTGGCAATAGGGTCGATGTAGGGTCTCCACGTGGTTTCCACCTGGTTCCAAAGGGTGCTCAATGGGTGCTGAAAGGGTGCTCAAAGGCAGCTCATCCCGAGATCATTCCAACCACAAACTAAGATCCTTAGAAACAAAAGCAAGCCCGTTTTTGCGGGCCTGCATAAACCATTTCACATTTGTGGTTGTATTAACAAACAGGATGGAGAGTTACCTTACTTTCTTGACGCGAAATGGTGTTCGAGACGATTATTTCAGTTTGAAGACCACAGGAATAGTATAGTGAACATTTACCGGTTCGCCGTTTTCTTTACCCGGTTTCCAGTCCGGCATGTTATTCACAACGCGCAAGGCTTCGTTATCTAGGCTTTCCGTGCCGCTGGACTTGACCACATGCGCATCCGTCACCTTCCCTTCTTTCGTGATCACAAACGAGCAAGCAACCCGTCCTTCTTTTTTATCCTTTTTTGCGTCTGCCGGATACTTTACATTATCCATCAAATACGTCATCATTGCAGACATACCGCCTGGGAATTCCGGCATGCTGTCCGGCGCCAGAACCGGCAGTTCGGGTTTTACATCGGCTTCAAGTGAAGAAGCGATAGTCGCTTCGCCGTCACTCTTTACCACGTACACCTTCTTCCCGTTTTCATTGTCGTTTCTGGTAACAGTCACAGAAGTGGAGCATTTTTTGCCAGATTCGGAGGTGTTAACAACAACTACATTGCCATCTTCGACTTGGACGACTTTGGTTTGTTTGGTTGTACTGCCGTTTTTTGCAGTGTTTTTGCTTCCTGCGCACACGCTTATTGAAACGAGCAGGCAAAGTGCGCTGAATAATACTTTCGTTTTCATTTTTCTTTTGTTTTGAGGGTTATACGTATTAATTTTTCGCGCAAGTCCGCAGCAATGGTACCAAGTTTCTGCGCTGTGCGTGTTTTTTTATTGCTTATACTGTTTTGCGATAACATCATAATATCTGCTATTTCCTTAGCCGACAAATCCAATAGAACCAGTACGCAAAAGCGAATGTCTTGTTCCGAGAGTTCCGGCTGTGCAGCCTGCAGTTTGTCCACTGCATCATACAGATACGCGTTAGCCGTCGTGCAGAATTGTTTGTAATCGTCCCAATGGAGCGCCACCTGGATTTTTCCCTGTGACAACACCAAGGCGATATTACGCTCCAAATCCTCGCGTTTGACGGACTGGGAGGAACTTTTCCTGTTGCGATAAACGGCATATACTGCTATTCCTGCCCCGACCAACACTATGGTCAGTAATAGAATCAGGACATTATGTTTGCGTGTGTTCGCGGTCTTCGTTTGTATCACTTCACGATGGATGGTGCGGGTGGCCTGTAACATGGTGGCGTCGCCTTCCTCGCGATATCGGCGCTCGGCTATCAGGCTCAGTTCAATCACGGAAAGCGGGTAGTAAACGGAATCGCTCAGATAGAGGAACTCGTTTGCCGCCTGACTGAAACAATCGAAAGCCAGCGAATCCTGTTGCCCGGCCAGATACGCCTTGCCGAGATGATAAATCACTTTTGCCTCTTTGGCTGTCTGTCCTTTGGTGCGGAATGTTTCAGCCGCATCTTGCAATGCAGGTATATCCGCGTACGTCTGTAGCGCGTTTTCCAAGGAGTCAGCAGTCCGAAGAGTGGCATCGGCTACCTGTTCGCTCTTCCTATCGTGCGTCGCACACGCAGACAGCGCACAGAGGATAATAATGTATGAGACAATTTTTCGCATAATACATGTTGTTTTAGTCACTTTTCGGACCACAAATTTTGTTCCAAAATCCACTGCAAAGGTACTACAATTTTCAAAGCCATCCAAATTTTTTTATGCGACAAATGATTTTGTAACGTGCTGATTTACAGTGCTGTTGTAAAAATAATTAGCGACATGCTATTCTGTAACTACGACAAAAGCGGGTTTCGGCCCGCTTTTGTCGTATAACAACCAAAGTATGAAGCTTTGGGCGTTAGTCTTCTTTCCAGCTATCCTCGGTCGGTTTTTGTTTTTTGGCCAGCCGCAGTTCAACAAGGAAGGAACATAACATGCCGATACCGACGCCGAAGGCGATAATCAGCCAGAAATAGATGTTCTTTGTGGCTATATTCGCCAGCCAGTTAATCAAAGTTCCGAGACCTACGCCGAGCAGGATACATGCCGTACGCAATGTGCCGAGATCAATCGTGCCGGGCTTGCGGGGTTCTGCTTTCTTCGGTTCCTCAATGAGCAGTTTGGCCGTTTCCGGATCCGTCTTGTTCTCAATAATAAGTTGACGAATCTCTTTCTCCTGCTGATTCTTTTTCATCTTTTTGATGAAAGCCATTACAACGGCTATCACAGGCAAGCCAAAAATAAGAATAATAGCTACTAAACCAACGAAATTATCAGTTAATACTTGCATAATGTTATGAATTTTAATTGTTTAACAAAGTTATTTTAGGGAGTTGACTAGTATGCTCCTCTATTTATATGATACACGGAGTGCGAAAAGGTTACACTTCCGGCGAGAAATAATGTAAACGTTGCGCAGCCAGAATAAGGATGGTGGCAATCGGCAGGGCGATACTCAGAACCCGTAATTGTTCCGGCATCTCTGGCATAAAGACGAACAATGCGTAGATATACACCACTATCGCTACTGGCAGACCGAAACAAATGCCTAAAAGCTTCGCCCATTTGCGCAAGGTCTTGAGGCGCAAGTCACGACGCACGGTTCGCATGACGGCGGCGTTGATATCCGCTATCGGCTGTTGGCGCTTGGCGCTCTCTGCAAAGAGCATGTCCAAATCCTTATCTGTCATTTGTGTATTCATTTTCTATCTTCATTTTTAGTTTCTCCCGAATGCGGAAGATCCGTACTTTGATATTGTTTTCCGTTTGTCCGAGGCGTTGTGCGATAGTTTGCAGCGTCACTCCCTCGTAATAATGCCATTGGATGATTTGTCGTTCGGCTTCGGGCAGTTGGGTAATTGCTTGCTCCAAGGCTTGTAACTGCAGCTCCCTCTGCTCGTCATATTCTTCATTCGGAGGATCGGTGTTCTCGTCCAGAGGCTCTGTCTGCTTTCGTTTTTCTTTCTCCAAGAGCCTCAGTGCGATATGATTGGCGATGATGGTGACCCAGGCTCCGAAATTCTCTCCGCGCCAGCTATCGAGGTGGCGGTAGGCTTGGATGAACGCCATCTGGGTGACCTCTTGGGCATTCTCTTCATCCTTCATAAGCCGCAGGGCGGCACCATAGACCTGCGAAGTGTATCGCTTCATAAGCATCTCGAACGCACGTGCGTTGCTATCCTGCAACACCTCGCGTATCAGTTCTATGTCCGTTGGTTGAAACAACATGTTCTACCTACAAGATACCCAATGTACACAAAGGTTACACCCTGTGGGTATTTTTTTTTTTCTTCAATTAATCAAAGAGTGTAGGATTGTGTTCGAAGATTTTGTAGCCCACTTCGCAGTTGATGCATTCGTGATGCTGGCAGTAGTTCTGGTATAAATGTAAAAGGGCTTGGGTGTCGGCGGCAGACGTGACCTCTTGTCCTAAGATGCGCCATTGACGAATGATGGTGTTGTTCTCCGGCGCGATGCGCTCCATAAGCGCTATGGAATGTTCCGCTTGAGCGGTGTCATTGCGATGGAGGGCATAGGCGTACTTATAGGGTAACACCGTATTAATTAGTAAGATATCGATGCTGCTTTTACCCATATGCTCTACTTCGAAAAGCGCAACGAGAGACTTCAAGTCATCCGTGTCAAGAATCTTACTGAGCAATGTCTCCGACTGATATAGCAGTTGTGCAAACTGACGAATACGCAGTTCTGGACTGTTCTGCGGCCGCAGACGGGCATTCTTCCATACACTGGCATCAAGGGGCGTAAGACCGAACTTTGTTCGTAGAAAAGTATACTCCTTCGCCATCACCTCGTCCTCTCCGATCAGTCCAGCCTGACCCATCAGCAACGCCGTCAGTTGGAAGAGGTTGTTGCGGTGTTTCTGCAGATACGCCAGCGGCGTGTTGATAGCCAGTTCTTCGAAAGGTACACTGTTCGTGTGAAAACCGAAATTGCGCGCGAGCGAGATATATAGCGCATGTTCCCAACTGCCTTTAGTAATGGTCAGCAGGCGCTCTATCGACGCACGTTTGCACTCGAAACGCTTACGTAGAAGGGTTTTCTTCCATCCTTCCGTCAGTAAGGCCGGCTCGCGTAATAACTGCTCCGCGCACCCGATACGTGCCTGTGCGCTGTCCATCTTTTGGGCGGCTTGGAAGAGTTCTGTCAGGTAGTCTTTGTTACTCGGGTACTGCAACTCGCATTGCGGAATCAGTTCGCCGCGGGAGTTATAGACGGGTTTGTCCGCTGTCCGCACTACATGCAGAATGACGGTGTCGTAAGTCTTATCCAAATGGTGCTTGTGGCGCTGCCAGTCGGAAGAGCAGACATGTATCTCGATATTACCCACCCATTCCTGTCCATCGATGCGGATACGCGCATGGCTGTAGTCCGGTCCTGCATCGCGGTTATGTTCGCCTACGGATAGAATCTCTACCCGTCTGCCATCGGTGGTCTGTTGGTCAAAACCAGCCCATAGGCAATGTTCCCATATATAATGCAGTAAAATCTCGGGCATTCGTTCAGTCTAACCTCTAACCTCTATTCCAAGGTGACGATGGGGGCGTCCTCGGCGGACTCTTCGCGGGTGACGTTGACGCGTGCACGCAGTTCTTTCTGCTCCCGGCTCACGCCCATCAGGATGCCGAAATAGACAGACGTGATGAGCACAGACGTGCCGCCTCTCGAGATGAGCGGCAAGGGCTGACCCGTGACGGGTCCCAGGCCTACCGCCACCAGCATAGATATCAACGCCTGGCACGTGATCATCAGCGCCAAGCCCATCGTCATCAGCATCGCCGGCATGTCACTGTACCGGCTGGATATATTACAAGCCCGGAAGAGAATAGCTAAGTACAAGAAGATGACAAAACCCGCCCCCAAGACACCTGACTCCTCCACGATGATGGCGAAGATATAATCGGCGAAAGCAAGCGGCAGGTAGTCCCGTTCCTTGCTGTTGCCCGGCAAGACACCCAGCGGCGAAGCACCACCGCGCGCGATAGCCACCGACGCATACACCTCCTGGATGTTCTCGTCCGTAAGAACGTATTTCTCATCTCTGACTTCTGACGTCTGATCTCCTATATTCAGATGCCGGTCGATACGACTGACCCAGGTGGTAGCGCGTTTGAACGGACCGTGCATCGGCCGGTTGGGCCGGACAAAACCGAACTCGACGATGGCATAACCCAGGCACAACACCACCACGGCAATCCCCACGACCGACAGCGTATATCTCCACGGGATACGCGCGAGGACCCAAAGACAGAAGATGATGAGCCCTATCAGCACCGCCGTGGAGAGGTTAGATGCCATGACCGGTAACATGACCACCACCGAGAGAATCAAGGTGCGGTAGAAATACTTGCGTTTGTCGTCCTCCGTCCTGATGCGCGCGAGCTGGTCCGCCACGACGATGATCAGACTCAACTTGGCGAGCTCGGAGGGTTGGAACGTGATGCCGGCGATACGCACCCATCGCGCCGCACCGTTGATCGTCACCACCAGCGGATTACCCGGGATCATCGTCGAATAGACGAGCAGCGTGCTGATGCCCAAGAGCACATACCCGCCGAAACGCACCCAGTACGACGGTATATACTGGATACCGAACGCCGCCAACACACCTAACACGATGAAGAACATCTGCTGACCAATAGGCCCAAGGGCGGAATGGTGCGAATAGACGAGCGTGCTCGACGCGGAGAAGAGGGCGATGATCGCCACCGCTATCAGCAGCGCAAACAGCCACCAGTACGTGCGGTCGATATTTTGCAAATCAGGCTTTTTCATAATGCTCTAACCGCTGCCATGAATTGTTCTCCTCTGTCTTCGTACGATTTGAATAAATCAAAGCTTGCACAACATGGACTTAATAAAACTGTATCTCCTTCTTTGGCGGCGTTATAGGCTCCGTTAATGGCGTCGTGCAAATTATTCGTATCGATGATATTGAGACCGAACCGGTCGAAGTGCTCGTGGAGTTTTTCGTTATGGAGGCCCATGAAGACCAGCGTGTGACATTTCTTGAGGACGAGATCGTCTATCTCGGAGTAGTCATTGCCTTTGTCCTTGCCGCCGAGGATGAGGACGGTAGGCGTGGTCATGGACTCGAGGGCGTACCAGCAGGAGTTGACATTGGTCGCCTTGGAGTCGTTGATGAATCGTACGCCTCTGACCGTTGCTACATACTGCAGACGGTGTTCCACGCCTTGGAAAGTCTTCAGTGCTTCGCGTATGACCTCTTTCTTGATACCCACCACGTTCGCCGCTATCGTCGCCGCCATGGAGTTGAGGACATTATGCCGGCCCTTGAGCGCCAACTCGTCTTCGCCCACCGGCAGCGGGTTAGGACACGAGAAACCGTAGGGATAGAGGGTGGCACCGAGTTGCAGTTTTTTCATCTCCCGGTCGATGACCGGGTCCTCAGCCCAGTAGATGAAGGCATCGTCCGATGTCTGGTTGCGCGTGATACGGAACTTGGCATCGACGTAGTTCTGGAACTTGAAATCATAGCGGTCGAGATGATCGGGGGTGATGTTCAGCAAGATGGCGATGTCCGCCTTGAAGTCGTACATGTTATCAAGTTGGAAGGACGAGAGTTCGATGACGTAGTAGTCATGATCTTCCCGCGCCACCTGCAAGGCGAGTGAGTTGCCGATATTCCCCGCGAGCCCGACATTGAGTCCGGCATTACGGAGGATGTAATAGATCAGCGAGGTGGTGGTCGTCTTACCGTTCGAACCGGTGATACAGATCATCTTCGCGTTCGTATAACGCGCAGCGAACTCAATCTCCGAGATGATCGGCGTTCCCTGTGCCTGCAGTTTTTGAATCAGCGGCGCGGTCAACGGGATACCCGGCGATTTCACCACTTCATTCGCATTGAGTATCAACTCCTCGCTATGCTTTCCGTCCTCCCATTGCACACCGTTCTGATTCAACAGCGCGCGATACGGTTCACTGATCGTCCCGCAATCACTCACGAACACGTCAAAACCTTTCTCCTTCGCCAGAATAGCAGCTCCGCTACCACTCTCGCCAGCTCCTAAAACAACTATTCGCTTATTCATTTTTGTCTTTTGTCTTTTAGTGAAACGGTCTTTATCCTTTTAGCAGGCTTCGCCTGCGGTCGTTTACCTTATCTTCAGTGTCAGGATGGTGATGGCGGCGAGGATGAGGGTGACGATGCAGAAACGCAGGACGATCTTCTGCTCGTGATGGAGGTTCTTATAGCCTTTGAAGAGGATCGTACAGGTCGGGTCGTTCTTCAGCACCTGCTCCACCGAGGTGCGGTAATGGTCATGTAGCGGCGTCCTCTTCCACACGCGCACGTGCTTGCCCCGCGCCTTATAGAACTTATACACCCGCGTCTGGATGATGACGGACAGGCTCTCCAGGAGGAAGATGCCGCAGAGCAGCGGCACCAGCAACTCCTTGTGTATGACCATGGCGCAGACACCGATGATACCGCCTACGGTGAGGCTACCCGTGTCACCGAGGAAGACCTGTGCGGGGAATCCGTTGAACCACAGGTAACCGACGAGTGCACCGACGAACGAAGCCAGGAAAACCACCAACTCTTCACTGCCCGGAATATACATCACATCGAAATACTCCGCCCACACGACACTACCGGAGGTGTAGGCGAGAATAAGCAAGGCGATACCGATGATCGCCGAGTTACCGGCACACATACCGTCCATGCCGTCGTTGAGATTAGCACCGTTACTGACCGCCGCCACCACGAAGACCGTGAGGAACACAAAGAAGATCCAACCGAAACGGTACTTGTTGTTCTCACCCGTCCAGGAGAAGAGATCAGCGTAGTTGAAGTTATGATGTTTGACGAAAGGAATCGTCGTCTGGGTCGATTTGATCTCCGGTGTCTTCTCCACCACGACAACGTTGTTCTCGATATGGCTGGAGACAACCTCGTTCATGCTCACGGCGGGACAGAAACGCAGGGTGAGTCCGACGATGAGTCCGAGCGTCACCTGTCCGGCGATCTTCACCCATCCGTTGAGCCCGTCTTTGTTCTTGCGGAAGGTCTTGATATAGTCATCGGCAAAACCCAACGCGCCCATGAGGAGGGTGGTGACGAGCATGAGAATCATATAGACATTCGTCAGTTTGCCGAGCAGCAGACACGGAATCAGGATGGCGGCGATGACGATGAGTCCGCCCATGGTGGGCACACCTTTCTTGGCGACATTGAACGGGTCGGTTTTCTCGTCGCGCTGTGTCTCGGAGATATGATGGCGCTTCATGAAATCGATGAAACGGTTCCCGAACCAGATACTGACGCACAGCGCGATGATGCCGGCGGTGATGGCGCGGAAGGAAATGTAGGTGAACAACCGCGCACCGGACAGATGACCGTACGTTGTTGTCAAGTAGTCAAATAAATGATATATCATTTGTTTAAAAGTTTAGTGGAGCTTTGCTCCGTTTATTGCCCTTCGGGCGTTTAGATATGTTTCCGTACTTCTTCGTGGTCGTCAAAATGGTGTTTGACGCCTTGTATGATCTGATAGTCCTCATGCCCTTTTCCTGCCACAAGGATGACGTCTCCGGCTTGTGCGAGGGTGCAGGCCGTCTGTATCGCCGCCGCGCGGTCCTCGATGACGAGGGTGGAGCGCAGTTCGCTCTCCGTCAGTCCGTCCGTCATGTCTTTGAGGATAGCCTTGGGCTCTTCGTCACGCGGGTTGTCGCTCGTCAGGATCAACTGCTCGCTGCCTTTCTTCGCAATTTGTGCCATCATCGGTCGTTTACCTTTGTCCCTGTTTCCGCCGCAACCGATGACGGTGATGAGCTTAGGCTGATGGCTGACATCTGATGACTGACGACTTCCTAAGATTTCGCGGATGGTCTGAATGACATTATCGACAGCATCGGGCGTGTGGGCATAATCGACGATGGCGGTCCAGCCTTTGGGACTGCGGATGGTCTCGAAGCGTCCATTGACGGGTTTGAGGGTGCTGAGCACGCGCAGTACATCGAGTTCCTCAAAATCCAGACACAGCGCGGCACCGTAGATACAGAGAAGGTTGGAGACATTGAACCGTCCGACGAGCGGCACAAAGACCTCCTTGCCGTTGATACTCAGCATCATACCGTCAAAACCCTCTTCGAGGATCTGTGCGCGGTAGTCCGCGAGGGCGCGGGTGGAGTAGGTGTGCACGGCCGCCTTGCAGTTCTGCGTCATGACGAGTCCGTTCTTGTCGTCTTTGTTGGTGACCGCAAAAGCCTCTTTCTTCAGTCCGTCGAAAAGACGTTTCTTCGTGTCACGGTAGTTGTCGAAAGTCTTGTGATAGTCGATATGATCACGCGTGAGGTTGGTGAAGAGCGCTCCGTCGAAGTCCAGTCCGGCGACGCGTTCCTGGGCAATGGCATGCGAACTCACCTCCATGAACGCGTACGTACATCCGGCATCGACCATCCTTTTCAGCAATCCGTTGAGTTCGATAGCATCGGGCGTGGTATGGGTCGCAGGAACGGCTTCCTCCTCGACATAATTGACTACCGTAGAGAGCAGTCCCGCCTTGTGCCCCAATGCCCGTACCATCTTATAGAGCAGGGTAGCGATGGTCGTCTTGCCGTTGGTGCCCGTCACGCCGACGAGCGTCAACTGCTTACTCGGCTCATCGAACCACCGGCTCGCCAACAGTCCCAAGGCCTTGTCCGTGTTCTCAACAAGGATATAGGTGGGGGAACCTAACCCCGGTAATGTGCTACGACCGTCCACTGGACGCTCGATCGAGTCGAGCTCTTCACCCATCAAGGGAGAGGGAAGGTAGTTGCGGTCGGATAAAACGACTGCTGCGGCGCCCTTGGCGACACAACCATCGATGAACGTGTGTCCATCAACTGCTGTGCCCACCTGGGCGACGAAGAGGTCGCCTGCGCCAATTTGACGACTGTCGAAATGCAAACCGTGGATGTCCTTGTTCACGTCGCCGATCACCTCTATCGGCTCAATCGCTTTTAATAATTCGCTTAGAAGCATATTATCCTTAATTCTTAATTTTTAATTCCGTTTTTCAAGGCGGCGAGTGCCGTCCCGAAAAACATAACACCCTGTATATGCCATGGTCTTCTCGGCGATGACGCGCACAGCCGTGCCGCAGTCCATGCCCGCGTCGTAAGGGAACTGCGGGTCCTCAATCATACAGATACAGGTGTATTGCGGGTTTTCCTCGGGGAAATAGCCGACGAAAGTCATGCGGTGATGTCTGCCGGAATAGCCGTGTCCCGGTATGAATAGCTGCGCCGTGCCGGTTTTGCCGGCAATAGACACGAGTTTAGACTGCGCCTTGCGGCTCCAGGGCTTGGCGGCCGCCGTGCCTAAATGGTCATCCCAAACAACATCATGGAGGGCACCCTGTATATCCCGCAACGTGCGCGACGAGCAGATAGAGGACTTCACCACTTCGGGGCGGAACGTCCGGACGTCCTCGCCGTTCTGGCGAATAGCCGTGACGAGCATGGGACGCATCATCCGTCCGCCATTGGCGATGGCGTTGTAGAACATGAGAATCTGCATCGGACTCAGTTCGACGGAGTAGCCGTACGACATCTTACTGAGTGTGACCGTGTCACGCGGCACGTCGATGCGCACTTTGTCTGCCCCCGGTATCTCACAATAGACACTGTCGGTGAGTCCCATACGCTCGATACGCCGCACGAACTTCTTCGCAGAGCCTTCATAACTACGCGTGATGAGCTTGGCGAGTGCGATGTTGCTTGACACGGCGAGCGCGGAGCGGACGGTGAGAAGCGTGTCCATAGGATGCGCATCGGTGTGTTTGACCGTGAAATACTGCCATGGCTGGCGGCTGACAGAGACAGTGTCGTTGATAGCTATCTTCCCGTCATCGAGTGCTGCGACAAGTGCGATAGTCTTGAAAGTAGAGCCGGGCTCGACGCGCTGCACGGCATGGTTCTGCGCCTCGAAATACTGGTCGGACTCCTTGTCGCGGTCGAGATTGGCGATGGCGCGTATATACCCGGTCTTGGTCTCCATGAGGATGGCGCAGCCCCATCGTGCATGCCGCTCGGCGGTCTTGGCGAGGAGCGCGTTCTCGACGATATCCTGCAGGTTGGCGTCGATGGCGGTGACGACATCCAGTCCGTCCTGCGCCTCCTCTTCGGTGACGGACTCATTGCGTCCGCCGATACGCTGAATGGAACTCATGCCGTCCACACCCCGCAGTTCTTTGTCGAAGCGCTTCTCGAGTCCGGAGTTACCCCCTCCGCCGTCTCCGTAAATACCGCCGATGGTGCGGCTGGCAAGGATACCGAAGGGCTTGATGCGGCGGTACTGGTCCTCAAAGAAAATACCGGATTTATATTTGCCTTTCTTGATGAGCGGATTGAGTTCGAGTTCGCGTCTCTGCAGGTAGTTGATGCGATGGTCGCATACCCTTAGTCGTTTCTCCCCGCGCAGGTAAGCCCGCGTGATACGCGCCCTGTACTCCGCTTGCGTGTGTTCGCCTACTATAACAGACAAATCGCGCGCGAGGGTGTCGATATGCGCGGTGAAAAGTGCTCCGTTCTTCTCATGAAGTGCAGGCACGCGCGTGTCCATGTACATATAATACTGCGGCATGCTGGATGCCAGGAGTTGACCGTTGCAGTCGAGGATGTTCCCCCGCGTGGCAGGGATAGGCTTGTGGGTAGGTACTTGTTTCTCCGCCACCTTGAGCCATGCGTCGCGCTCCACCGTCTGGACATAGATGATCTTGCCCATCACGGCGAGGAAGCCGCAAAGGATAATGGCGAAGATGATCGCAAAACGCCATACAGTATTTCGTTGTTCGTCACTCATGGGTTATCTTTGTTGGCGGTACCCGGTTCTCCTGCAGTGTGCTACCTTGTTCTCTCAGTGCCGTCGCCACCTGCGACTGGCGCGTGGTGTTGGTCAGCTGGGCACTGATGGTCATATATCGGAACTTGGCATCGAGCATTTCTTTCTTGGTGTCGGTAAGACGGTGTTGCTGCCGCCCGGCCTGGTAGCCCATGAGGATATACACGAAGACCAGCGCCACAATCAGGGCGATGAGCGGATATTGCTCGCGGATCGCCTTGCTGCGGAGTACATCGCCGTTGAGCCAAGATTGGATGTCGTGATTAGCCATGTTTTTATAGGGTTTATTGCCTTGCGGGCGTTTAGAGAGCTTATTTCTTTTCCGCTATGCGGAGCTTGGCGCTGCGGGCACGGGGGTTGAGAGCGACCTCTTCGGGTGTGGCTTCGCGTCCTTTCTCAATCAGGGTGAAAGGGGTAAGTATGTTACCGTAGAAATCTTTCTCGATGGTGCCTTCCAGGTTGCCGCTCCGCAGGAAATTCTTCACGAGGCGGTCCTCTAACGAATGGTAAGTAAGGATGGCGATGCGTCCTCCGGGCGCAAGCAAGTCGCGCGCAGCAACGAGCATTTCGCGGAGTGCACCGAGTTCGTCATTGACCTCAATGCGCAGCGCCTGAAAGAGCCGTGCCAACTCTTTACTGCGCTCCGCAGGGATTCGCGAGGCAGCGACGAGGTCTTCCGTGCGGAGAATAGCCTTCTGGCCGCGCGCCCGGCAGATATTCTTTGCAATGGCGCGCCCGTTGTTCAGTTCACCGTAGAGATAGAAGATACGCGCAAGGTCCTGTTCTGTGTAGGTGTTGACGATGTCTGCCGCCGTGCGCTTGGCTGTTTGGTTCATGCGCATGTCGAGGGGAGCGGGGAAACGAAAACTGAAACCCCGTTCCGGGCAGTCGAAATGATGAAAACTGACGCCGAGGTCAGCGAGCAGTCCGTCAATGGCGGTCACGCCGTAATAATCCATCCAGTTGCGGAGGTAGCGGAAATTGCTATGCACGAAGGTCCATTGGACCTTTTCTATTGACCATTCTCCATTGTCTATTTGAGCTTGGGCATTCTCATAGGCCTCTATGTCCTGATCGAACGAGAAGAGTCGGCCGCCATCTTGTGTTAACTCTTTCATAATAGCGCGGCTGTGCCCTCCTCCTCCGAAAGTGACGTCCACATAGATCCCCGCCGGCTTGATAGCCAGGCCTTCGATCGTCTCGTGGAGCATTGCGGGGATGTGATAGACGTTGGACATGGTGTGGGGTGTATTGCCTTGCGGCAGTTTATTTTTTTGACATCTTGGCACGGAGACGTGCGGCGAGTTCGGTCGGTGAGAGTCGTTTTGCAGCGAAGTTCTCCGGTGTCCATAATGCAAAACGGTTGAGCATGCCTACAAAAAGCACGTCGTTCTGCGCTCCGATCGTCTCGAGGTTCTTTTTCTGCAGCAGGATACGTCCCTGACCGTCCATCTCGAGGTACTCGGCATCGGCCATGAACTGCATGAGGATGAGCTGGTCCTCGGGGTTCCACTCGTCGAGGGCGGCACGGAGCGTCTCCACTTTCTCATTCCATACATGTTCGGGGTAGAACATAAGACACTCGTTGTCGGTGTCACGACGCATGACGATGCGCTTGGAGTCCTCCTCGGCTAAGATACGCCGGTAGGCAGCCGGGATGAAAATACGCCCCTTCTCGTCCAACCTTCCTTCGATATTTCCTACAAAAGTCTGCATAGTTTCCTGATTTCTTAGCCCATTGGGCACGATTAACTTTGTTTTCCGGCCGCAAAGGTACAAAAAATATTTTAAATCCACCACAATTCCCCACAAAAAAAATTTCATTTGTTTTATTAACAGCATTTCAACGGGATATAGATACGACAAAACGGCTGAGTATCAATGACTTAGCCGTGTTGTTAACAATTTAACGAAAAAGGTGGTGTAAAATGGGGGATACTTATTCGTAAGTAAGCAGATAGGTGTTGACGGGGTCGAAAATATCCTGCGCCACCTGTTGGAGTTGGGTGGTAGTGGTGCGTGCCACTTTGCGGAAGGTTTCTTCCCAGGTCGGGGCCGCCCCGAAATAGAGCATGGCTTTCGCCATAGCGAGTGCACTGTTCTCTTGGTTTTGCGCCGAGATGGCGAGTTGTCCTCGCAGTTGCTCGAGGGCATGGTGTAGTCCGCTTTCGGTGAGAGGCGTGGTACGCAGTTTGTCCAACTCGTGATGAATGAGTTCCAAGGTACGCGCATAGTCCTCGGGATCGCATGCCCAGTAGGTGCACCAATAACCGGTGTCGGAAAGTGGGGTGTAGGTGGACTCAACGGTATAGACGAGTCCTTTCTCCTCGCGCAGGGAGAGGTTGAGACGGCTGTTCAGACTGCCCCCTCCGAGGATGTTATTGAGCAGGAACATCGCCAGTTGGTTGGGGTGTCCCAAGGGGTAGGCTCGTCCGCCGAGCATGGCATGTATCTGATGCGTGTGTTTCTTGAAGGTTATATGCTTATTAAGTGCAGGTTTTATGCAGGTTTTATGCTGTGCACTTTTTTTCTGAAGGGTACCGCTCAGTCCTCCGAATTCTTTTTCGGCAAGGCGGAAAATACGCTCGGGCTTGATATCTCCTTGACAGAAAACTACCATGCGTTCGGGGGTGTAGTGCTGTTTCATCCATTCGAGCGGATACTCGGGTTTGGACGATATATGCCGGAGTGTCTTCTTGGTGCCGAGAATAGGCAAGGCCAGGCTGCTCCCGTCGAAGACGAGGCTCTCGAAGTCATCGTAGATGAGTTCGCTGGGACTGTCGTTGTAACTCTCTATCTCGTCGAGGATGACCATCCGTTCGCGATCCGTCTCTTCTTTCTTAAAAGCGGGCTGGGTGATCATCTCCGCGATGAGGTGGAGGGTGAGTTGAACATGTTCGCAGAGGATGGCGGCATAGAAGGTGGTTTCTTCTTTAGTGGTGTACGCGTTGATCTCGCCACCGATACCCTCAATAGCCTGAATGATCTGCCGTCCCGAATGGCGGGCGGTGCCTTTGAAAACGCAGTGCTCGATGTAGTGCGCCATGCCGTTTTCATCGGGTTGCTCGTCGCGCGTCCCGGCACCCACCATCACGCCGATATAAGCGATCGGAGAAGGTGTGCGTCGATGGACAATCTTGAGGCCGTTCGGCAAAATATGATAAAAAGTTTGCGTATTTTCTTGCATAATTCATTTTTTTGTCGTACCTTTGCACAAAAATTTACAAACCCCAACCGGGGCCCCCGAAAATTTTAATTTTTGGGGAGAGCGGAGGCACAAGTCGTCCCGTTGATTTAGCGGAGCGGTATCAACATTACGAGCTTGTCGCCGAACGCGAGCGGCATTGGCGGAATTGGTAGACGCGCCAGACTTAGGATCTGGTTCCGAAAGGAGTGAAAGTTCGAGTCTTTTATGCCGCACGTTATGAAAACGATTTATAAGTTTTTTCTATTGGTCCTTGTGGCTGTAGGAGTGTGCTCGTGCAATGACGAGTATCAGGCAACACCGCTCATTACCGTTAGCAGCGTAGTATATGTGTCTCATCCGGACGGTAGTCGCGACACAACCATCTTCGGCGACACGTTGCTGGTGGGTGACACGGCTCGCGTGGAGATGAGTATCTCGGGCGTCTCTCATCCGTTGAAGACGGCCCAAGTGAGCTCCGAAATAACAGCGTTGAGCTGTGCTTTTGAGTGCGCCCCGCAAGTTGTTGAGCAAGCCTTGGAAAATGACTCTCGTCCCGAGGAGGGGTATCTGCATTTCCAGCCGTACGTGATGGCTGTGCGGGTAACATGTCGCTACGTGGCGAAGGGTACGGGTGATTACAAGGTGACCTTCGCGGCGGAGTCAATGGCAAAGGAGCCGTATTCGCACAACTCTATTGACGCAACGCAGCTTATTCGTTAGTCTTGGCTTCCTGCCACAAGGCTTCCATCTCGTCTAAGGTCATGTCTTTGAGGTCATGGCCTTTTTCTTTTGCCCGCTGCTCGAGGTAGTTGAACCGCCGCATGAACTTGAGGTTGGTCTGCTCGAGGGCGTTGTCGGGGCGTATCTTATAGAGTCGTGCAGCATTGATCATCGCGAAGAGAAGGTCGCCGAACTCGGCTTCTTTGTTTCCTCCGTCGCTCTTCATCAACTCCGCTTGCAGTTCGTTCAGCTCCTCTTTCACTTTATCCCACACATCCTCGCGTTTCTCCCAGTCGAAGCCTACGTTCGCTACCTTGTCCTGGATGCGGTACGCTTTGACAAGAGACGGCAGGGAGTCGGGAATGCCGCCGAGGACGGTTTTGTTGCCGCCTTTCTCTTTGAGTTTGACCTGCTCCCATAAATGACTGACTTCCTCGGCGTTCTTCGCGGCCTCGTCGCCATAGACATGAGGGTGGCGGAAGATGAGTTTGTCGCAGAGCCGGTTACACACGTCGGCGATGTCGAAAGACTCGCGTGGTTCATCCTCCGATGGGCCGGAGAAATTCCATTTCTCTTCCGAACCCATCTTGGCGTAGAAGACGACATGGAGGAGAACGTCTCCGAGTTCCTTGCATATCTCGTTCATGTCATGCCTCGAGATGGCCGTCGCCAGTTCGTAGGTCTCTTCTATCGTGTTTTGACGCAGACTGTCGAAGGTCTGTTTGCGGTCCCACGGGCATTTCTCGCGGAGGTCGTCCATGATATCCAGCAGGCGTTCGAAAGCCTTGAGTTGTTCTTCTCTACTGCTCATAGTTGCAAAGTGTCAAGTGTCCTTTGTTGTCGAGTTTGGCGTACGTCCATTGTTCGATACAGTCGCCGAGGATAATCACGCGGCTGCCGGACGCGATTTGCAGGTCGAGTTCGATATGACGATGGCCGAAAATATAGTAGTCGCGATGGTTATGCTGTTTCTCCTGGTCCTTGGCGAAGAGAACGAGTTCTTCTTTGTCTTCACCTTTGTAGGGACAGGGGTTGGCGATGTCCTTCAGACGGCTTCTTTTCGCCCAACCGTAACCGAGTTTGTTTCCCCATGCGGGCGGTAAACAACGGAAGAGAAATTGTGCGGTCTGCGAGCGGAAGAGTTTGCGAAGACGGATGAAAGAACGGATCTTCTTCTGTACTTTTTGGGGGTATATCTTCTCCCAGTTGGACGGAAGTAATCCGTCGCCATGACTGAGGTAGAGCGTCTTGCCGTAGCGACTGATAGTACAGGGCTCGTAATGCACCTCCATGCCGGTCATCTTTGCCAAGCCACCGAAAGTCCACAAGTCATGGTTGCCGATAAAGAAATGTACATGAATGCCGCGTTTGATGAGGCTGCGGATCTCTTTCGCGAAAGGCGAATATTGGCGCTTCGCTTTGTCGTGACGGAAATACTCGAACCAGAAATCGAACATGTCGCCGAGCATGTAGATCGAGGCTGCGTCTTTGCTCATCATTTCCAGCATGTCGATGAGTTTTTTCTGGTGCGCCCAACCGCGCTTGATAGCCAGGCTGCCTAAATGTGCGTCGCTGAGGAAATAGATCATGTGTGTAGGTTGTTTAGAGAAAACCGAGTTCGAGTTTGGCTTCTTCGGACATCATGTCTTTGTTCCATTCGGGTTCAAAGACGATAGTGACGTTCACGTCCTTGATGCCTTCGACCGACCCTACTTTCTGACGGATGTCTTCGACAATGAAGTCTCCGGCGGGGCATGAAGGCGCGGTGAGCGTCATCGTGATGTCGCACACACCGTCGTCCTTGAGTTCGATGCCGTAGATGAGTCCCAGGTCATAGACGTTGACCGGGATCTCCGGGTCGAAGACCGTTTTGAGCATCCGAAGTATCTCTTCTTCTTTTTCTAAAAACTCGTTCATTTTTAATCCGCATGGTTAATCGAGGGTCGAGTTTCTCGACCCGCAAAAACGGCGACAAAGGTACAACAAAAAAATGACATACACAAGCATGCATGTCATTTTTTCGTCTTTTCGCGGTAATTAAAGCAACTCCACGGATCTGTTGACGAACTTCGCGAGTGCTTCGCCCTTCAATTGCCCGCTGGCGAGGAGCGCGATGTCGATGAGTTGTTTCAGACGCTCATCTTCGCCTTCCAGTTTATACACCGTCTTGA
>CADBVL010000005.1 GCA_902798015.1 uncultured Bacteroidales bacterium | reverse complement strand
AAAAAAGCAGCGTCCTTTCGACGCTGCAAAATTACTGCTTTTCAGGAATATACGCAAGTACCTAAAACTCGCATTTTTAGCCCAGAAGTCGCATCTTTGAGTCATACTGATTGCACATTTCGGTGACAACCGATCGAGGTTGTGCTCGCACAGACTATTTTTTTGATTAAAAGTTTGCAGGTTTGGAAAATTTGTAGTACTTTTGCAGCCGCAAAAGTGAAAAAGGAGTATTTATGGTACAATTACTGACGGCATTCGTATTGGGATTGCTGACGATATTAGACCCGTGCACGCTGATGACGAGTATCACCGCCATCGGATACATCGATAAGGAGATCAATAACAAACGCCTCGTGCTGACGAACGGCCTGATGTTCGTATTGGGCAAGTTAGCCACGTATGTGCTGCTGAGCATCCCCCTCATGATGGGAGCGCAGACGGAAGGCATACAGCATCTGTTAGGTCATTACGGCGAGCCTATCTTAGCGGGATTCATGTTGATCTGCGGAGTCGTTCTGCTCTTCAGCGGACATCATCACCATGAGCACGACCACGGCATCAGCAAATGGCTCAAAGACACGGACAGCAAAGAGAGTTGGCTATGGTCCTTCATCCTCGGTATCTTCTTCGCCATCGCGTTCTGCCCGCACCGTCTCATCTACTTCCTGACGATGATCGATATCACGCTGACGCTGCCGAGCAGTTGGAGTTGGGTGATGCCTGTCATCTTCGGTTTGGGCACCGGTCTGCCGATCATGCTCATCGCCTGGCTGGTGAGTTACAGCGCCGTGAGTATCGGCAAGCTGACGCAGAAGATGCAGCATTTCGAGAAATGGTTCCGGCATATATGCGCGGTGCTGTTCCTCGTTCTGGGCGTATATCTCGCCGTTCATTGCGTGATAGAAGCGCACGAACACGACGGCTGTTCATGCGGGCAGCACACGGAATTAAGAATTAAGAATTAATGTCGTTTCGGTTCAAGCAGTTTTATATTGAGGATAGTAAGTGCGCCATGAAGGTAGGAACCGACGGCGTGCTGTTAGGGGCATGGGCGCCCACTAATCCCCTAACCCGGATATTGGATGTCGGGACGGGCAGCGGACTGATAGCCCGGATGCTGATGCAGCGTTTTCCCGAAGCGGAGGTAGAAGGGATCGACATCGACGAGGCGGCGGTAGAGCAAGCAAGGGAGAATGTAAAAGGTGAAGGGAAGGGAGATATTTATTTATCCCGACTACAAGACTGGAATCCCGGATACCAATATGACTTGATTGTCTCTAACCCACCCTATTTTCAGAATAGTCTTAAGAACCCCGACAAAGGTCGTCAGACGGCGCGACATACGGACACACTGAGTTATGCGGAACTAATCAAGCATAGCGCGCGGCTGCTCGAAGAAGACGGTGTGTTGGCACTGATCCTGCCTGCCGAGTCCGAAAAAGAAGTGCGCGGTCTCGCCGCCGCGGAACGGCTCTCCCTCACGCGCGTGACGCGCGTTTATTCTAAGGAGAACAAAAAGCCCAAAAGAGTCCTTTTGGCTTTTGTGAAAGGGGTTAGTGGATTAGAGGTTAGTGGATTAGAGGAGGACACGCTCGTTCTGGAGGACGAAAAAGGCGGCCGTTCAGCCGCCTATTCGAAACTCTGTCAAGAGTTTTACCTCTAAACCCTAAACTCTAAACTCTAAACTTTACTTCGCTACATTGACAGCGCGCACCTCGCGGATGACGGTGACGCGGATCTGACCCGGGTAGGTCATCTCGTCCTGGATACGCTTAGCCAAGTCAAACGAGAGGAGTTCGGTATCCTTGTCGGAGATCTTGTCCGCTCCCACGATGACGCGCAGTTCGCGTCCTGCCTGGAGTGCGTAGGTCTTCACAACGCCGGGGAAGGACATCGCCATGTTCTCCAGGTCATTCAGACGCTTCACATAACTCTCCACGATCTCGCGGCGTGCGCCCGGACGTGCACCGGAGATGGCATCACAGGCTTGCACGATAGGTGCAATCAGCGTCGTCATCTCACACTCGTCATGGTGAGCACCGACGGCATTGCATATATCGGGTTTCTCTCCGTATTTCTCGCATAGTTTCATACCGAGTTCTGCGTGCGGCAGTTCGACATCATCGTCCGCCACCTTGCCGATATCGTGCAACAGGCCGGCGCGGCGAGCTGCCTTCACGTTCAAGCCTAACTCACCCGCCATAGCGGCGCAGAGGTTAGCTGTCTCGCGGGCGTGCTGCAACAGGTTCTGGCCATACGACGAGCGGTATTTCATCTTACCCACCAGGCGCACGAGTTCCGGATGGAGTCCGTGAACGCCAAGGTCGATGGTGGTACGTTTGCCTATCTCGATGATCTCTTCTTCGACCTGTTTGGTCACTTTGGCTACGACCTCTTCGATACGCGCGGGGTGGATACGTCCGTCCTGCACGAGTTGATGGAGCGACAAGCGTGCTATCTCGCGGCGCACGGGGTCGAAGGCGGAGAGGGTGATTGCTTCGGGTGTATCGTCCACAATGATCTCCACGCCGGTAGCCGCTTCGAGCGCGCGGATATTACGTCCCTCGCGGCCGATGATACGGCCCTTGACTTCGTCATTCTCGATATGAAAGACGGAGACGGTGTTCTCAGCAGCCGTCTCGGACGCCACACGCTGGATGGTTTGGATGATGATACGTTTAGCCTCTTTGTTTGCCTCCAGGCGGGCGTTGTCCATGATCTCGTTGATATAGGACATCGCGGCCGTCTTGGCTTCGTCTTTGAGGGCCTCCACGAGTTGTTTCTTTGCCTCCTCGGCGGACATGCCGCTCAGCTGCTCGAGTTGTTTCTCTGCCTGCAGATGGAGTTTGTCCACTTCCTGCTGTTTGTAGTCGAGCGCCTGTTGGCGTTGCTCTACCGTCTGCAGTTTCTGGTTCACTTCGTTGAGACTGCGTTGAATATCTCCCTGACGCTGGTTGAGTTGCTGCTCGCGTTGCTGCAAGCGCTGCTCATGTTGCTGTATGCGTTTGTCCTGTTCGCGCACGGCATTGTCGTGCTCTAACTTCAGGGCGATAAATTTCTCTTTAGCCTCAACAATCTTGTTCTTTTTCATCACCTCGGCTTCCTCTTCCGCTTTCTTAAGGAGGTTGGACGCCGTCATGCGGGCGATGAAGTAGTAGATGCCGGCTCCGAGAAGGAGTCCGCCTACTGCTGCAAGGATTAAAATTGCTGTGTTCATTGATTTATCGTTTTAAAAAAATTAAGTTATTTTTTTCGGTATTACGAAAGTTCTTTTTTCAGTAACTCATTCAGTTTCTTCAGTTCTTTCTCGACAGGCACGAGACTCTTCTCGCGCACGTCGGACTGAAGAGCGACCGCCACCTCGAGGGCGGTGTACATCCATAGTTGTTCCGCCGACGCGTTCGGGCGCAGTTTGAGATAATACTGATAGCGCTTGTTCAACAGTTCCGCCGCCGCACGATAGTTGGGTTCCTGATCCCGCGGCACGTCGAGTCCCACCATGTGGGCATCGAGATGGAGGTTGATATGTTGTTTGTCGAAAGACACAGAAATTACCTTTTTAATGCGGCGATGGCGCGGTCGATTTGTGCGATGAGGGCATTGAGCCGTTTGGTAGCCTCCTCTGTTCCTTCGGCAGAAGTGAGTGCATTGGCCGTAGCAATGCGGCGGTTCTTCTGCTGCAAGTCCAACAGTTCGCTATGGGTACGGATCAGTTCCTGGCGCTGTTTCTCGATATCCAGACGCAGCTGCGCATTCTCCTGCTGCAACGCCGAATAGCGCTCCAGAAGCAGATGTACGTTGTTCGAGAGTTCATCGAGAGCCTGCATAGGGGAGGTCAGAAGTCAGAAATCAGATGTCAGAAATCAGAAATTAGAAATCAGAAATCAGAAGCTATAGCCTACACCAATACCGATGACGCCTTTGAACTGGCAGCGCTCTGCCAATACGCCTTCTTGATCTGCCACCAGCGTACCCGGATAGTACTTGAGGCTGGTTTGCAGCGTCACCTGCAGGCATTTGAGGAACTGGTAACTCAGCGCTACATCCCAGTCCACATCGAACATACCAAAGTAACGGTTGTTGTTCGACCACTCGAAGTAATAGCCCGCTGCCCAGAAATCCGCCTCAGTCTTACCGGGATTATCGGCTAACCATGCGTCCTTCACATTAAAGCCTTTTCCCTGATACGGGGAGAAGAGCGCCAAGGTCGTACTGAGTTTGAGGTCCTTGTAGGTATAGGCGATACCGCCCTTAAAACTCAAACCCATCTCAATACGGGCATTGCTGTACACCATGTTACCCTGCTGGTCGTACCTGATCGTACCGTTCAGGTCTTGCAATTCACTGCGCAAGTCCTGATGCGTATTCATAAGTTCCTGATATACGGCAGGCGTCCAGTCAGCCTCTGTACGAGTTGGATCTGCAGCCAGCCACATCTCTTTCGTATAGCGCTCATTCCATGTGTTGCCTATGTATGCCGTAGTGATACGGCCTGCTATCGGCGACAGATAGATGGAGAAGTCAGCACCCTTATAGCTTTTCTTCCAATCGATACCTACAGAGATGTCCGTATGCGACGGAGCCAGCCACTTCGAGATAATCGGATTGTACCCATCCTGATAATTGCGACCAAGCGCATATTGGCTCTGGAACGAACCGAGCACGGTGAGATACCAGTTCTGCTTGAACTCCCATCCAAATTTGGTAGCGAGTTTGATATTATCGCTAGACTTCTGGAAGGGGTCCTCTTTCTGCTGAATCCAAGTCAATCCGAAGTCGGTATCGAAATTAGTCTCCCAAGCGATGGCATTTTTATGATACAAGAGGTGAAGTTTGGCATACGCGATGCCGTTGACATTGTTCTTACCACCGGCAGCCCAGTTCACCAACCCGGTAGCAGCTGCATTGAGTCCGACGGTACCGTCAAATTTCCATGCCTTCTCTGCCTGCTCCAACTTCTGAAGGTCGGCGCCCGCCTTCGCAGCCGCCTCAGCATTGGCCGTCACCGTCGCCTTATCTACATTTTGAGCAGTCATAGTAAGCGCGGCCATCAAGGCCAACGCAAGAGTAAAAATTTTCTTCTGCATACTATTCAAAAAAGATTGTTTGTTATACGTTTGTTTGTTCGGTTTTCTCAAAAAACCGCACAAAGGTACAAAAAAAATCTCATACATGCAAATAAATAAAGTACGCGCGCGTAGTTTTCGGACAAATACGTCAATTTTTCCACATTTTTTTCGAATATATGCACACGTGTTTGCAACTCTTTGGCCGTAATTTCGGCACGCCCCTTCCCCTTACGGGGTGGGACCCTCCGAACTTACGTTCGCACCGTTGTGCGAGTAACAATGATTTTTTCGCGAAAAAAGTAGATAATTTACTTTTTCGCCTCAAAATCCTTGTATATTCCAAAGATTTGTTGTAATTTTGCAGCGTGAATTAATATCCGGTAATGCGGACATACAAAACGAATAAAAACATATACAAATATGAGAAACATTTTTAAGAGTTTATTCATTCTCGCCGCTTGTCTCACGGCCAATGCAGTTTGGGCACAAGGTACAAGGACTTACACCTTTGACGATGGCGTAGCGTTAGCGACCGACTGGACGGTAGAAGACAACACTGCGTCTGTCGGAGGAAAGGCTACATGCGAAATAGCCGCTCCGAGCAAGTTCTCCGAGAAAAAGGGAAATTATCTTTATTTTGCATTTGAGAACAAGAGCGGTATTTCTATTGTTGTCACCAGCAAGGAATCCTTCGACGGCATCAGTAATATCACGTTCGATGCCGTAGCCAATGATAACAGTAAGCCGAGTTGGACCTTGGACATTGTGGACGATGACGGAAAGGTAGTAAAGAATATCTACTCAGGTGTTGGAGCGAAAGACCGATTCAACACCGGCGGTACGAACAAATGGGGTGTTTCCAATGATGATGTCAATCCTGCTGTTTCGGGTCATATACGATTGACGTTGCTTGCTTCTTCTTCAGGTAAGTACGCAGCTATTGACAATCTCGTAGTGACCACTTCCGGTCCTGTAGGTCCGGTTGCTGTTACCGGCGTGACGGTTAGTCCTACCAGTACGTCTATCGAGGCGGGACAGACGGCGCAGTTGACAGCGACCGTTCTGCCGGCTAATGCTGATAACCAAAACATCTCCTGGTCCACCGGCGATGCGGCTATTGCGTCTGTCGATGACAACGGCAAAGTGACGGCCAACGGTGTAGGCAAGACGACTATCACCGTCACGACGGAGGACGGCGGCTTTACCGCCACGTGTGAAGTGACCGTTACTGCTCCGCCTGCACCGATCGAGGTGGAGAGCATCAGCATGAAGGCAGCCACTACGATTGGTATCGGCAGTTCCGAGACCTTGGTAGTGACCTATTACCCCGAGGACGCCAACACAGGCAAAGCGTTGACCTGGAAAAGCGATGATACATCGATTGCTACCGTCGATGCCAATGGCAAAGTGACGGGTGTAGCAGCAGGCAAGACGACTATCACCGCCACGACTGCCAACGGCAAGAGTGCTACATGTGCAGTGACAGTACAAGCGATTGCCGTCACCGGCGTCAGCCTGGACAAGACTTCTGCTACTATCAAGATCGGCAGTTCTACTACCCTCAAGGCCACTGTCACCCCGGACGATGCGACCAACAAGGAAGTCACATGGTCCAGCAGCGATGCCACTATTGCCGCTGTCACCAACGGTACTGTGTCCGGTATCAAGGATGGTACTGCTACCATCACGGTAACAACCAAAGACGGAGGGTTTAAGGCGGAATGTGCCGTCACTGTACAAGAGGGCGATCCGCTACCTCCCACTTCCCTCACTCTCCATGAGCCGGGAATCTATGCGGAAGAAGGTCAAAAAGGAGGTTATGATACAAAACTCTACATCGACAATACCGGCCGCGCATACGAAGTGTACTACTCCGGTCGTTTAGATGAAGGAGGAACAAAACTGACTATTCACACCGTCCCCAAGGATAAGACGCGCGGTATTACGAAGAATGAGACGAACACCTCGTTCGAGGCTATCGACGGATGGTTCAAGGGTAATGGTACGGATAAAGGTACAGGCTTTGCCGCCAAAGAGGAGTTTAGCACGGCCACCGAGCGCTGCCATACTATGACAGCATCCAACTACTATGAATTGCACGTCAAAGGATTTGATCAATTCTCCATTTATGCGCAAGACAAGAAATCTGACAAGAACCCAAGCAACAACAAATACATCAAAGTTCTTGTGGATGGCAAAGAAATAGTAAAAGATGTAGATACCCAGGTTTCTATCCGCCGCTATGATATCTCCGCAGCAGAACATGTTATCCGCATCGAAGCTGTAGGCGATGGAAACCTTCTCGGCGGTTTCTCTCTCCGTGAAGCCCAAATACCGATGGTATCACATATCAAAGGTAATGACTCGACGCAGGTAGTGCTGCAAACAGACGAGCTCAAGCGTTCGATTATCTACTATACGAAATACAACAAGCTCGGTGAGACCAAGGTGATTTGGGAAGACAAAGAGGCTACCGGTATCACGCTGAGCGTCAAGGCTTCTACCGCAGCAGGCGACACCCTTGTGCTGGGCGGTCGGGCTTTGTGTCCGGTAGGTGTTTATCCGTTCCATGTATCATCGTTCTTCAACGGCATAGAGACCAAGCGTCTGCCGAGCGGAAAGATCACCGTCACATCGGATATTCACGCTGTAGGCACGCCGGAGATAGAGGTATATGAAGGCGAGGCAATGGAGGAGTTAGAGTTCAACTACCATGCTCTGAGTGCCGACGATATCACGCTCACTTGGACCAACGGTACGCCGACCGGCATCTCGGGGCACGGCGAGAACGGCAAATATTACATCAGCGGTACTCCGACACAGGTCGGCACCATGCCGAAAGACTTCCCGTTCACGATCAGTGTCAAGGGCGGAAACAGCATCAATGGTGTCGTTCGCGTAATGGAACTGGTTCTCGGAGACAACCCTGTGCTGTACCTGTACACCAATCCCAAGGCTTATGAGTTAGACGGCGTGATGGATCTCCTGGCGAGCAAAGGATACGATTTCGTTCCCCGCAAAGCGCTACGCAGCGGTTTGCGTCCCGCGGAGGACTATAAGAAATACAACTGGGTGCTCATCTCTGAAGACGCCAATGCCGACAACGCAGAGGTGCTGGCTCTTACCCGTGAGAGCGCTATCCTGCCGGTACTGAACATGAAGTCCTTCTCTTACGCTCCGGAGCGTTTGGGTTGGGGCGACCCCAATAACGGTAGTCTGGCTACTGACGGACAATATATCACCGTTCAGCGTGACGACCATCCTATCTTCAAGGCGCTGCAGAAGAACAGAGGATCGAAGATCCAGGTGCTCTCCAAGATCACGGAGAAAGGACTAATGCCGGTAGATATCGACCTGCCGGGCACACATAGTCTGGCCACCTCCTTGATGCGCGCAAGGGATGATTACTACGGTAGCGGCGACCCGCAAACCTTCCTGCACGAAGTGCCGGCCGGAATGCGCGGCGGCAAGAAATATATCTGTATGCCTATTGCGATGAGCAGCAGTAGAAACCTCACCACGTCCGGTAAAGACCTGATAGTCGCTGTCGTGAACTACCTGCTCAGCAGCGAGCCGAGTATTCAAATTCCGCAATTGCAGATCACGAGCTTCACCATCAACGGCATCGCCGGCAAGATCGACGGAGAGGCGAATAAGATTATTTTCGAGATTGACTTGGCAGAACACACAGATATCGACAAGTTCGCTATTGCACCGCAAGTGACCATCGCGAGCGACTACACGCACGTGACACCTGCTTCGGGAGAGACAATAGACTTCTCGGAGAGCTGGAGTTATCCGGTAGCATACGAAGTGAGCGACTTCATCAACCGCCGCGTATATGACGTAGCCATCCGCTTCTACTCCTCCGAAGGCATAGAGGACGTCTATGCAGTAGGCGACTGGGTAAATATCTATGATATCTTCGGACGCAAAGTAAGTACGACCAATGAGGATATCTACCGCATGGTATTGCCGCGCGGCATCTACGTCATCGTGACGGAGACCGGCGAGACCTTCAAGATCATGCGTTAATCCTGTGCGGCTCAAGCCGCCAGGATGATCCATGTAGCGATCGTATGCGCTGCTGAACCGAGGATGATGAACACATGCCAAATAGCATGATAGAAAGCGTGCTCTTCATCCAAGCGGAAGAAATAGGAACCGAGGGTATAACAAATGCCCTCGGTTATTATATACCAGAAGGCCTCATGCGGCATGTTACGCCACATAGGGACCAGCACCAGCAAAGCCACCCATCCCATCATCAGATAGAGGAGAAGCGACAGACGCGGATATTTGCCTAAGGCTATCACTTTCCCAATCACACCGGCAATCACGCAGGCCCACAGGAAAATGAAAAGGCTCCATCCCACCCATCCTCCAATCACGGAGAGGCATATAGGCGAATAGGATCCGGCTATCATCACGTATATTGCGCTATGGTCCAGTACCCGCAGGCGACGCTTGTGCTCCGGCGCAGAGACGGCATGGTACAGCGTGGAGGAGCCATACATGAGAAGCATACCGAACAGGAAAAGAGAAGTGCCTATAAGTTGAAAGTTGAAAGTTGAAAGTTGAGAGCGGTAGGCTAAATGAAGAAGTGGCCACGCTATGAAAAGCGTAGCCACAAAAGCAATCAGATGTGTCCAAGTGTTGGCTCTCTCTTCTGCGGTCATTACGGAAGGATTTTAGCCAACTTCCCAGCAATCTCGTCCATGTATTTATTACCCGTCTCGGGGTTAATGGGCAGCGCACCGAAGTCAATCGTAACAAAGGGGTGCATACTGTTGCTGGTCACAAGCTTCAGGTCCTTACGTCCGGGACGCACCTCCATAATCTCCTTAAACGGCAGGATGACACCCTGCGCATAAAGGAGCTCCGCCTCCATGTTCGCCAGCACGTTCCGGCCAACGAGGATATCGTGATTATACCAAACCTCGTAGTTATCGCCCAGGTTCTCTTTGATAAACGCCTGCGCTTTGGGGTTCAGGTCCGCCGCCTGACGTTTCCATTCCTCGCGGATACGCGCACGCTCCGCAGCCGCTTCGCGCACGTGCTCCTCGTTCGCATTAATATAATCGTCCAGCGAGCGCATGTACATCTTCGCGCGGGCACGCAAGCCGAAGAGTATCAATAAGGTCGCTACAATCACAACGCCCGGATAAGCCAAACTGCTATAATACTCCTCCAATGCAAATGGGATAGGAATATATGCGAGGGCAAGCACCAAGAGCGTATATAAGAGGATACGGCACTTGTTGTGACTATGACGAATCGCACGAATCGTCTCGTCGCGCGTGATTTCACGCACCACTTTCAATCGCTCACGTGCATCGAACCAGGTCCACACCAAAAAGAACGACACCAACATCAATCCAATGAGGATGAAGAGAAGGGAATAGAGTAAAATTTCCAAATTATTCATGGCCATAAAATTTAGAAGTTTCGAATTGTGCTGCAAAGTTACGACTTTTTTCCGAAAGATGCAACAGTTTGGGCATGTTTTTTTACAGAAAAGTGCATTTTTCTTGCATATGTGCCTTTTTTTTCGTATCTTTGCGCACAAATTAGTATAAAAATCTTCTTCTATGACAACACAAGAAATGAATCAGGCTTTTGAGCAAGCCTACGGCCGCAAGGCAGAGAAAATCTTTTTCGCCCCCGGGCGCGTGAATCTGATAGGTGAGCACACGGACTACAACGGTGGTTGCGTTTTTCCCTGTGCATTGAGTTTCGGTGCATGGCTGCTCCTTGCCCCGAATACAGACAAGGTGTTGCGGTTCCAATCGCTGAACATGCCGCAGAGATACGAGATCGCTATTGATGCTATCCGTCCTCAGCCGGATCGGGCATGGTGCAACTACGCATTAGGATGTATCGATATCATCGCACGCCGTCATCCGGAGGCTAAGTTGGAGCGCGGTTATGACCTGCTCTATTTCGGCAATGTACCTGCCGGCGCGGGTCTGAGCAGCAGTGCAGCGATGGAGGTTGTGACCGCCAGAGCCTTCACCGAAGAGATGGTCGAGAGCCTCGACACGCAGTTACCATTCGGGTACAAGGATGATAAACAATACCGGACGGAGTTGGCTCTCATCGGTCAGGCCTGCGAGCATGAATATGCCGGCGTGATGTGCGGCGTGATGGATCAGTTTGCGAGTGCACAAGGCAAGAAAGACCACGCTATATACCTGAACTGCGACACCCTGGAGTTTGAGCACGTGCCGGTGAAGTTAGAGGGCATCAAAGTAGTGATCACCAACACCCATAGCCCGCACCACCTGGACAGCGGTGCTTATAACGACCGCGTGCGCCAGTGCAAGACGGCCGTTGAGCAGATCAGCAAGGTGAAGCCGATCAAGTTCCTCGCCGAACTGACGCCGGAAGACTGGGCGGCAGTAGAAGGGGCTGTGACCGACCCTATTGCCAAGAAACGCGCATGCCACGTAGTAGGCGAAGTAGCGCGCACCGCGCAAGCCGTGGAAGCACTCAAGCAAGGCAAGATTGAACTCTTCGGCGAACTGATGACCGCGAGTCATGTCTCGCTGCGCGACAATTACGAAGTGACGGGCAAAGAGTTGGACACCCTTGCCGAATCGGCATGGCAAGTGGAAGGTGTGCTCGGCAGCCGCATGACCGGTGGAGGTTTTGGCGGTTGTACCGTCAGCCTCGTGCGCGACGAAGCTATCGAGACCTTCAAAGCATTCGTCGGCAAAGAATACGAAGAGAAGACCGGTCTGAAGGCGGACTTCTACGTAGCAGAGATCGGAGACGGAGTAACACGCTTGCATTAGAACTTCGCGTGACTCGCGATGGCATCGCTCAATTACGCATACGTTCTATGCTACGCTTCTCCCCACTGCAACACTACGTGTTACATCGGGGACCCCATTATAAAAAATTTATATTATGAAACCGATTCATTTCTATACAATAAAAAGTTCCGGCGGATTGAAGGTGGAGGTAAGCAATCTCGGCGCGAAGATCACGAGACTGCTCGTAGCTAACCGCAGAGGTGAGGTGAAAGATATCGTCTTGGGGTTTAAGACGGCGGAAGAGTGGTGCACGAAAGAGACCTACTTCAACGCCATCTGCGGACGAGTGGCTAATCGAACCAAAGACGGAGTGTTTGAGTTGAGAGACCCAAACGGAGAACCGCGAGTGTACCATTTACCCATCAACAACGGGCCTAACAGCCTGCACGGCGGGATAGAAGGCTTCAACGCGAAAATATGGGAGGTAGTGGAGCAAAGCGTCTATGAGATCAAGTTGCACTACCGTTCCAAAGACGGCGAAGAGGGGTATCCGGGTAACCTCGACGTATGGGTGACCTACACAGCAACGAGAGACAACAGGCTCGTCATCCATTATGAGGCCAAGACCGATGCACCGACCATCGTGGCGATGACCAACCACGCCTATTTCAACTTGGCGGGAGAAGGTAGCGGCCGCATTGACGACCATGTACTGCAAGTCAATGCCGACCGGTTCACGCCGTTCGACGAGTTCACTTGTCCCACCGGTGAGATCAAAGACGTAGAGGGTACTCCTATGGATTTCCGTCAGCCGACACGTATCGGCGACCGCATCCATGATCCGTTCTTCGCCACTTGGCGCGGATTAGACAACAACTGGTGTCTGTGCGCGGCCGACGCACCGAAAGAGCTGCGCCATGCCGCGACCCTTCAAGCGGACGGACGTACCATGGAGTGCTGGACGACGATGAAGGGTTTGCAGGTTTATACCGGCAACTGGATCGAGCGCAACGAAGGAAAGAGCGGCGCGATGTACGACGAGCAACACGCCGTATGCCTGGAGGCACAGAACTGGCCGGACAGCATCCACCACGATGATTTCCCGAACATCATCCTCCTTCCCGACGAACGATTAGACGAAACAACAGAATACAGGTTTTTGTAAAGTTGAAAGTTTAAAGTTTAAAGATGAAAGGTAAGTGCAATATCCTATACGCCATGCTGCTGATCAGTAGCATGGTGTTTTATGCTTGTACAGGAGAGCAAGCTGTTCGCACGGACACTTTACTCCGTCAATGGCAGTTCACGCAAGACACGACCGACAACCCGACATGGCAGGACGTCACTATCCCGCATGACTGGGCCATCAGCGGTCCTTTTGACCGCGAGAACGATCTGCAGGAAGTGATTGTAGTGCAGAACGGCGAGAAAGAACCGACCTGGAAAACCGGTCGTAGCGGAGGATTGCCCTGGATGGGTAAGGGGCACTACCGCACACGCGTGAAAGTGAAGAAAGACAAGTTCTATACCCTCGTTTTCGACGGCGCGATGAGTCACGCGGACGTCTATGTGAACGGCGAAGAAATGGTCTATTGGCCTTATGGCTACAACACCTTCGATTGCTATATTCTGCCACAACTCATCACAAGCGACAGCGTAGATATTGATGTCTTTTTAGAGAACAAGCCGCAACAGAGCCGTTGGTATCCGGGTGCAGGTTTATACCGCAATGTTCACCTTGTAGAAACCGACCCTATTCATATTCCTACCTTCGGCGTGCTTATTCGTACGCCGAAAGTGAGCAAGGAGTTCGCGCAAATAACCATCGATGTAGAGTTGCAGGACGGTGTAGAGGAGTTAACGAGTGAACGAATGAACGAGTTAACGAACGAAGGGCTTCATATTCAGACGGATATTCTGTATAAGGGTAAGGTTGTCGCGTCAGCGGAAGGGCAACAGGGCGTAGCCGAAGTGCGGAATCCGCATTTATGGAGTCCTGAGACACCATATTTATATACTGCACGTACACGAGTGTATCAGAAATCAGAGATACTTGACGAAGTCAACACACGTTTCGGTATTCGCGCATTATCCTATACGCCGGAGCATGGTTTTCAGTTGAACGGCGAAACACGTAAGTTCAAGGGTGTCTGCAACCACCATGACTTAGGTCCGCTCGGCGCGGCGGTTCATAAAGATGCGCTGCGTCACCAAATTGCGATGCTGAAAGACATGGGTTGCGATGCGATTCGCACGAGTCATAACATGCCTGCGCCTGAACTCGTGGAGTTGTGCGACGAGATGGGCATGATGATGATGATCGAGCCGTTCGACGTATGGAACTGGGGCAAGACGGAGAATGACTATAATAAGGATTTCAACGATTGGTGGAAATGGGATGTTACGAATATGGTCAAGCATTACCGCAACAATGCCTGTGTGATGCTGTGGTCCAGCGGTAATGAAGTATGGAATCAAGTGCTGCCGGACGGCATTGAGATTGTAACAAAACTACAAGACCTTTTCCATCAACTCGATCCCACCCGCCCTGTTACCAACGGAATGGATCAGGCGATGCATGTCATTCATAACGGATTCGGTGCAGCCGTAGAGTTGCCGGGCTTCAATTATCGCACGAGTCGTTATATAGAGGGATACGAGAACCTGCCGCAAAAGATGATTTTGGGTTCTGAAACAGCGTCCACCGTCTCCAGTCGCGGTGTATATAAGACGCCTGCGGTCATCCAGCCGGACGCCAAGTATCCCGACAATCAATCTTCCGGTTATGACGTGGAGTATTGCGCATGGTCAGGGCTGCCGGAACAGGATTTTCAGCTGCAAGACGATTATACCTGGACTTTAGGCCAGTTCGTTTGGACGGGTTTTGACTACTTGGGCGAGCCCTCTCCGTATGACACGGACGCTTGGCCAAGTCACAGCAGTTATTTCGGCATCATTGATCTGGCTTCGCTGCCGAAAGACAGATTTTGGTTGTATCGCAGCCAGTGGAACAAGAAAGAGCCGACTTTACACGTGCTGCCGCACTGGAACTGGAATGAAGGCGACTTAGTGCCGGTCTTCTGCTATACGAGTTATCCGAGCGCTGAGTTGTTTGTGAACGGAAAGAGTTACGGCAAGTTACGCTTTGCAACGCCCGAAGAGACAGAGCGTCTGGCGAAAGGCGAAACGATCGAAGGCATAAGTGCGATGCCGAAAGTAGGTGATTTTGAAGTGCCTGTTTGGGGCAGTGCGCCAAGACCGGAGTTATTACCGCGCTACCGATTGATGTGGTTTGATATTCCGTTTGAAGAAGGAGAAATTACTGTCGTTGCTTATGACGAGAAGGGCAAAGAGGCTGCACGCGAGACTATTCGCACCGCCGGAGAGCCGGATCATTTGGAAGTTATTTGGGCCAATGAGAAGGAAAACCCAGAAGAACTATGCTACATGACGGTAAAAGTAGTTGATAGGAACGGTAACCTTTGTCCGAATGCCAATAATCTTATTTGCTACGAAGGTGACGGTTTTGTAGCAGCCGCAAATGGCGACGCTGCTTGTTTAGACTCTTTCGTTGAGCCGCAAATGCACGCTTTTGCAGGCCAATGCACGTTTATTATTCGAAAAGGCGCAAAAGGAAACTATATTTTATGTAAATAAATATTTTTTCTACTACATGAACAAAAAAATAGCCCGCATTGCTGCGAGCTATTTTTGTTATACACTTGTTCGGATTAGCGAACTTGGGTACCTTGTACGTTGAACATCTTGTTGTCACGAACGATGTAGAGAACACCGTCAACAACAACTTTCTGAGCCTTCTCGGTCAGCGTGATATTCTCGATACCTTGCTCCTTTACGGTCCAACGAGCTTTGTCCGGATCGCTGAAGTCGAGCACTAAGCTCTTGCCTTCTGCTGCATCCTCCCAAAGTTGACCAAATACGAGTTGGTTGTCACCAATCTTAGCCCACTTGTCCTCTTCTTCATTGTAGAGTTCGAGCTCTTGATCCCAAGAACCAGCACCGCGGAACTTGAAGTAGTCAGACGGCTTAGCCTCGAAAGTAGCCTCAAAGAAGTCGGTCGAAGGATTCCATTCCATAGCCGTACCAGCCCAACCATCGAATGTACCGATAACCTCTACTGTTGCCGGGATATTCTCAGCAGGGAGTTTAACAGCAAATGCTACAACCTCAGCCGGCTCTGCAGGAGCGCAACGAGCCCAACGGAGATCCTCAGCACGAACGTCAAGAAGGATATTTGCATCCTCGTGCGTCAGGAGGTTGTCACCACTCTCACCCGGGATACGAACCCACTGCTCATCAATAAGTTTCTGCAGGTAAGCTTCAGGAACCCAATCCGGCTGTACGCCAACTTCACCTTCGTCATTCCACAGACCGCTAACATATTGGAATTGAGATTCCTCTGCAGCCTTAAGGGTGAGGACATATACATCAGCTTCAAGAGCAGCAGAAGCTACTTCATCGTACTGCATTTGGGTGAACTTCCAACCGGTGAAAGAACCTACGATAAACGGAACTACATAACCGTCGCAACCATCACTGATGACCGTGAATTTGTAGTTGTGGTAAACAGCGTCGCACGGGTTTTTCTTCCATGCATCTACGGTGTAAACGTTCGGAACGTCAGAACTGTAGTGCTTCAGGTCGATCTCACCTTCGTAAGCACCTTGTACTACTTCTACACCACCGCGTTTATACGTAGCAGCACCAATTTGGTAGTCCCAGTTGAACTTGCCGTCTCCGTCGAGAAGGATCGGCTTGCCGCAATAACCATCAGCGCCAGTCGTCGTGTCGTTAACAGCTACAACATACCATCCGTCGTAACCTTCAACATTCACGAACTTCTCGCACTTTGCAAGATCGTCGCTCCAACCATTGAACGTACCAGTGAAGACGATGTCATTACATACCATGTCAGCAGGCACGAAAATACATGCGCACACCTGACCCGGGGTAAAGTAGTCTGCCAGCACTTCATCAGAAGGAACTACGTCCTTAGAAGCAAATACGCTAACACTCATCAGCGCAGCTGCCAAAAATGCATAAAATTTTCTCATAATTGATAAATTTTGGTTAATAAATGTTAATTAAATTAATGAATACTAAGTTCATTAGTATATTTCTTTGTATTAATAGGTATGTCCATCACCACCTTCTGCGGCGAACTTATTGTTCGGATCGCCTTCTACGTCTTTCTTGAAGTTCGGGTTCTGGCGTTTATCCGAAGAAGGAATCGGGAACCAGTTCATTTGCTCCGCAGATCCAGCGATAAAGGTAGGGATACCAATATCTTTTGCCTTCATACGACCTTCCCAATGATAGCGGTACTGATCGGACTCCGGTCCAAAGAAGCGGTTGAAACGGATGAGGTCTATACGACGACGACCCTCGAAGTAGAACTCACGGCTCCACTCGTCGAGTAACGTCTCTTCATCCAGCGAAGGCAGGGGATCCGCGTTTGCACGTTTACGAATGACATTATTGATAATATCCAAAGCGTCTCCGGTCTTTCCTTGACGGAAGAGTGCCTCTGCCTGGATCATATACGCCTCTGCCAGACGCATCATCGGAATATCCGTATCCGGCCAGTTCTTATTTTGGCGTTTATGATATTTCGGCAGGCTTGCATCCGTGGATACACCCGTAAATTTCAGTGCAGACCAAGACTCGAACAGATATTCCACTTTTCCGAGGTCCATATTACCAGTCAGTTGATACTTATAACCAGTGGTTAAACCGTCGCTACTTAAGATAGCACGATCATCATGTAACACAGCCGGCATATGATACTCGTCATACACCATGTCTTTCGCTGTCTCACGATCGATATTCATCGGCTTGAGGAACTTATCTACCATGGTAGGCGAAGTACGCATTGACTGCCACATGGATTCATCCTCCACACCGCACGGGTTCATACCACCTTTCGTACGAGACGCTGCAATCAACATGATGGAGTTGGCATAACTCTGCGCATAGTTACCGTCCTGATAGATTTGGAACAGCGACTCTTTGATGACATCCGGACGATGGTTGTCCGCCATAAAGAGTTGTTGGTATGCCGAATAAACGAAGCCAGAGTCGGTAACAACTTTCTCCGTTACCAAGCTATGCTGCGGGTTATCGTTAATAACCGATGTTGCTGCGGTATATGCCTTCTGCCATGTTGCGTCTGCGTTCGCAGTCCACTCCGGGTTGTACTTATTATATACATCCGCATTGAGGTAGATACGCGCTAAGAGCAACTGGGCTGCTGCTTTACCTACTCGGTAGTCCGAAAGGCGCTGCGCAGGTAACTCTATGATAACATCCTTGAGTTCATCTACCAGCCATGCATACAATTCATGACGCGGGAGGAAATGCGGGAAGTCGCTCGACTCCTCAATCACAAACGGCGAATAGAGGAACATATCCATGTAGTAGAAGTAGTGGAGCGCACGGATCCAGCGCACCTCTGCCAAACGGTATTTATCCTCGTCCGTTACATTAGGCGCCTGCGCCAGATAGTGGTTACAATACTTGATATTCAGCATCAAACGGGCATAGATAGCACCCATCATCACGCTTTCTCCGGCATTATCCCAGTTCGTTTGGCATAACTGTGTCGACTCTTTGTCGTCCCAAATCCACCAAGCCTCGTCCGAAGAGAGCTCGTTGCAATACCATATTACACGATAGAATCCGGAAGTACCGGCATCCAAGCCCGGCCAGTCCACGTCGGAGTTCTCGCCCGGTCCGGATTGACCAATAACAGCCATACAAGCGTAGCACTTGGTGAACATTCGATTCGCATTAAAGGTCGTAGAGGAGTTCGGATCAATCGGTTTGGTGTTCAAGTCTTGCACGCAGGAAGCCATCACTAATGCGATGCAAGCCAAAGCCATATATTTCAAAATACTTCTCATAATATATATGATTTATGATTTACGATGTTATTAGAATTGCAGGTTAATACCCAGGATGGTCGTCATCGAACGCGGGTAAATGGAGTTATCCACACCGCCGAGACCAACTTCCGGATCCAGACCCGAGTACTTGGTAATCACGAAGGGGTTCGAAACGGTGCAGAAGGCACGTCCGGAAATTTTGTTCTTCTGGAAGGAATAACCGAGCGTGATGTTATCACAACGGAGGAAGGAAGCGTTCTCCAAGAAACGATCGGTAATACTATAGTCTGCATTTCCCATAATACTTGTACCATCCGTGTTCCAGATTTGCGTATTATATCCATCCGCATAGTAGGTATTGAATACCGACTTCGGCAAGGTATTGTAGTATCCATTCTGTCCCAGCGATCCGGCAGGTACCGTTTGCAGACGCGATGCAACTACGTTATTGAAGATATAGTTGCCAATATTTGCGCGGAAGGACATGCCGAGGTCGAAGCCGTAGAACTGGAACTTCATCTGGAAGCCCATGGTAACCGGCGCAACCGGGTTGTGCTTGAATACCTTATCCTGCTCGTCAATCTTATTATCTTGATTTTGGTCAATGATGTACCAGTATTGCGAGCCATCATCTCGCGTGCCCTTGCGTGCCTCGTAGAGGTAGAAGGTATTGAGCGCATAGCCTACTGCGTACTTGGTAATAGATTTACCACCCAGACCACCACCGGCATAACCCGAACCATCAATCATCGTGTCTTCTCCGTTGAGGTTAGTGATCTTGTTCTGGTTCCAGGTTACGTTGTAACCGAAGTCCCATTTAAAGCGTTTGCCGTAATCGAGGATGACTGCGTTCACAGAGAACTCAATACCCTGGTTCTGGAGCGAACCGACATTCGATCTTACACGCGTACGGAAGTTGGTTCCGAGCGGCACTTTGACATCGTTCAACAGGTCGGTCGTATTACGGAAGTAGTACTCCAACGCACCGGAAATACGGTTATTGAGGAAAGCGTAGTCAATACCTACGTTGTAGGTAGTGGTCTTCTCCCAAGTCAGATTCCAGTTGTATGCATTCGGGCGATCGGAGATAAAGAGGTCATAGCCATCTTTATCCGTTACCTTATCCACGGTAACTGCATCGTAATTCTCGGTAGCGTAGTTATCACCACCCACCGGATAGTAGGAAGTATGGCCGGTAGTCTGCGAATAGGTCGGCAAATAATCATAGTCACCGATACCCTCCTGCTGACCGGTAATACCATAACCGAGACGGAGCTTGAGGTCATTGATCCAGTGAACATCCTTGAGGAGGGTCTCTTTGATCTTCCAACCTACAGCGACTGCAGGGAAGATACCCCAGCGGTGACCCGGAGCAAAACGAGACGAACCATCACCACGAAGCGTTGCAGTAACCATCAATTGGTTCCAACCGATGTAGTTCACACGTCCGAAGAACGATACGAGGTAGTTCTCACCACAACCGGTAGAAGTAAATGCGTTTGCTTTCTGGCCGGCCTTGGTCGGATCCTCTGCATAGGTGGGTTGATACCAGCCCCAACCCCAGCCTTCGTAGTTATTGTAGAAGTGTTGCCACTCGTAAGCAGCCATTACATCGAAGTGCTGTTGTGCCTCTTCCCAATCGTGGCCGTACTGCGCGTAGCAGTTGAAGAGGAGGTTATATTTCATCTTCTGCTCGGTCTTGTTCCAACCATAATAGTGGCTGGCTGTACCAAGCATGTTATTCGACTCTTCTTGCTTACCGAACGAATAGTCGGCGCCGAAGTTTGCGTGGAAGACGAGGTCCTCGAGGGTATGTACCTTATAGGTAGCCTCTAAGTTTCCAACAAACGAGCCTGCGTTCGAAGAGTTAGATTGGTGTTTCAATTGTGCCAACGGGTTCGAACCTCCCTTAAGGTAGTACATCCAGTTCGGGTCGCCGAACGCTCCATACGCGCTGGAGGAAACAGCTATCGGTTGGAAGAATCCATCCCAGTGAGCGTTCAACTCATCTTGGGTCACATAATATGTCTGGTCATTCACTGTACCTGCTACAAGCGGTTCGCCATAGATGTTGGTCAAGTCACCAGTCGCATAGATCGGCTCGGTCGGATCCTTGTCCAAGTAAGCGTTTGCGATACCCGGCTCGTACTTCGTATAGATGTACATTCCCTTCGCATTGAGGTTGAACATCAGGTGATTATCCAAGAAAGACGGACTGAGGTTGAGCGAAGCAGTAACACGCTGCATTTGTGAACCTTTTACGGCACCGTTGTTGAGGGTATAACCTACGGAAGCACGGTACGGCATATCCACGTTCTTGTCCTTGAAACCACCGGTCAACGAAACGTTATGGTCCGTAGAAACGGCGGTACGATAGATCTGGCTGAACCAGTCGATGTTATCATTCATGAGGTATGCGTTAGCCTGGTGCGACTGACCGGAAGCCGTAGCATATGCACGGAGTTCGTCCGCGTTCAGCACGTCCATATGCTTGAGCACGGAACCGAAGCTTACGTTACCATCGTAGTTCACTCTCAGTTTCTGACCGGATTTACCTTTCTTGGTAGTAATCAAGATGACACCGTTGGAAGCACGGCTACCATAGATGGCCGTTGCAGAAGCATCCTTGAGGACGGTGAAGGTCTCGATATCGGACGGGTTGACCAGAGAGAGCGGGTTCGACACACCCTGAATACCGTTGTTATCCATTGCCAGACCATCGATGATGATGAGCGGGTCGTTGGAAGCGTTCAGAGACGATCCACCACGAATACGGATAGCAGCGCCTTCACCAGGAGAACCACCACTGGTAGCGATGTTTACACCGGCAATCTTACCTTGGAGCATGTCTTGCGCGTTCGTCACAAGACCTTTGTTCATCTCATCGGGTTTGATAGCCGTTACAGAACCGGTTGCATCGTTTTTCTTTACGACACCGTAACCAACGACTACGACTTCGTCGAGCACCTCGGTATCTTCTGCGAGTTTAACTGCCATGCCCGGCGCAGCGGCCAGTTCCTGGCTCTTATAACCCATGTAGGAGATAGCGAGTTTAGCACCCGGCTGTACATTCAAGGTAAAGTTACCATCAAAATCGGTGATTGTACCGTTGGTAGTACCTATCTCGAGGATGGATGCACCAATAATCGGTTCACCATTCGCCGCGTCTATTACAGTACCGCTTGCCGTTTGTGCGACCGCAGCCGCGGTACCCAGCATCAGCAGTAGGGCGAGGGAAATAGTACGAAATATATTAAAGTTTTTCATTGTTGCGAATGATTTTGACTGTTAAATTTAAGGAACGGGAACTACGACAGGACGCGTGTAGTCCAAGCCACCCAAGAGGAAACTGGCGGCAACACCCGCTTCGTCCAGTTCGTATTTGGAAATACTCAGTTTATCTCCCGCTACGTCCGGCGAGGTGCTAGCCAACTGCACCGTGAACTTCTTATCCGAAGAAACCTCGGTAAACATCCAGTGGAAATCATACTCATAGACCTTTTCGCTAATGACAGTTGATTCCTTGGTTGCACGATCGTATTCCGAGCGAATCTCCTTGCGGTAGAAATGACCGGTATTGGCGAGCGTATTCACGTCACGCTCAAAGATCAACCTATAGAAGCAAGTAGTATCCGCTGCGACTGTATCCATATGATCAAAGACCTTAATGGTATCATAGTGGAGCTTCGGCTTCGGAATCGTTCTAATAGAATCTCTGAAGGCACTATCCAACACATAATCACCTTTGAAAGTAGCCTCCCAGTCGGTATTTGGGAAGGTGTTGATTACTTTCTCCCATTTCTCTACGCGTGCTGCGTTTGCAGCGGTAGAACCGCCATAAACCGTACCATCCGGTGCGATAAAGGCATCGCCTTTGTAGGTCAAGAGGAATGTCTCACCCGAGCGAGGCTTAACGAGTAAGGTGAAAGCCGAACCCTGATCACGCCAGCCGGCATACTCATAGGTCAGCGTGTCCACCTGTTTTGCCATGTAGGCACCATCACCGAAAGCGATTTGACGGAATAACAAGATAGGATCATTAACATCTTTGGACGCGAACTCAAACTCTGCGATGTAGAGTTTCTCAGCATCCAATTCAGTCAAGCCACGTGCAGCGCTCGTACCATCCTTCACGCCATGTAGCGTCTGTTTCAACAGGTCGGTAGTCACCTCTGTCACATCGACCTGGGGCTCGCAAGCAGTGAAAGCAAAAGCTGCTATCGCCATTGCGAATACACTTACAAGTAGTTTGTTTTTCATAAATAGATATTTTAGTTTGTTATTCTTTTTCTTTGATCAGGAATACCGATGCGGCACCAAGGATAAGAAGCACTCCGGCTACGACCAACATGCCGGCTTGTACGTGCGCGCATATATATTTAAGGAGTAAACCACCGCAGAGGGCTGCGACAATCTGCGGCACACAGATCGTACAGTTGAACAGACCAAGATAATATCCCATGTTTCCACCCTTGATGGCGTTGGTGACGATGGTGAAAGGCAACGCCAGCATGGCTGCCCAAGCTGCGCCGATGAGGGCGTAGCTGATCCAGAGGATGTAGGGGTTCGCAACAAACCAAATGGAGATAAATCCAATCGCTCCGACGAGCAGCGAGATAGCGTACGCACCTTTATTTCCGGTCCATTTCTCGAGCAAAGGCAAGATCATTGCCCATAGGAGCGATCCGACAGCCTGAACACAGAAGACGACGCCTACCCAGTTACCTGCGGTTTGGAATGCCGAATCAGCGGCATTGACACCATTCCATCCGTAGCAGTTCGATGCTATAGCTCCGTTAGAATACGTCCACATATACATAAATGCCGCCCAGCAGAAGAACTGCACGAGACCGACCGTCCAGAAAGCAGAAGGAGCATCCTTGAGAAGGCCAATAAAGCCCTTCTCTTCGGATTTATGATTTATGACATCAGATTTATTATCTTCTTTGATGCCATGGAACTCTGCGTATTCCTCGGGGTTAAGCTCTTTGACCGTTGCGAAGGTATAAAGCGAGCAGAGGATGAGGATGGCAGCGCCGGCGTAGAAGGACCACTTCACAGAGTCAGGGATAACGCCATCCGGCGCCTCGTTGGCAATACCAATCCATGTAAAGAAGATCGGGAAGAGGTATCCGACCACCGAGCCGGCGTTACAGAGCGCGGACTGGATAGCATAAGCTGTACCTTTCTGCTCTTCGTTGACCATATCGCCGACCATCATCTTGAACGGCTGCATGGCGATATTGATACTCGTATCCAGGAACATGAGGCTGAAAAGCCCGAACCACATCGCCGCATTCAGACCAAGAAAAGCGGATTGAGCGAAAGTGAAGTCACCGGCATTAGGCAACAACAGCATTACCGCCACCGCGATGAGGGCGCCCACGAGCAGATAGGGTTTACGACGCCCGAGACGGGTCCATGTCTTATCACTGTACTTACCGACCAGCGGCTGGACGATCATACCCATCAAAGGCGGGAGAATCCAGAAGAAACTCAACGTGTGCGGATCCGCACCCAAGGTAGCAAAAATACGAGAGATGTTTGCGCTCTGCAGCGCATAAGCAATTTGTACTCCGAAAAATCCAAAACTCAGATTAAAGAGTTGCGTAAAGGATAAATTTCGTTTCTGCATGGTATTATTTTTCAAAATCGCCGCAAAATTACAACATTTTTTTTATATACACAAGAGGTATCTGCATTTTTTTGTAAAAAATGTTACATTTTTCCTATTTGCAGGATCGCAAGACAGGTTCAGAAGGGTCCCAAAAACGTACCCGAAAGGGGTTGCAAATACAATTCTGAACCCGATATAACTCTGATTTAACTCTGACTTACCTCTGATATACCTCTGATATACCTCTGATAAAATACAGCATATTTTCATAAAAAAAGCACAAACTCTTGCACATGTAAAAAAAAAGATATATCTTTGTGCCGAAATTAGTTGAGAGTTGAAAGTAGATAGTTGAAAGGAAGAAAGGAAAAACACATAATATGGAAATAACACACGAACAGTTAGTAGAGGCTCTGAGGGAGCATTTCGGTTTTGACACGTTTAAAGGCAATCAGGAAGCCATCATCCGCAATGTGATGGATGGACATGACACCTTTGTTCTGATGCCGACCGGCGGAGGAAAGAGTCTCTGTTACCAGTTACCCTCATTGATTATGGACGGCGTGGCGATTGTTATCTCGCCTTTGATAGCGCTGATGAAGAACCAGGTAGATGCGATGCGTAACTACTCGGAGGTTCCGGGTGTGGCGCATTTCATCAACTCGAGCCTGAGTCGTCCTGAGATTACGGCGGTGAAAGAGGATGTAGTGAGCGGCCGGACCAAATTGCTGTATCTGGCTCCTGAGAGTTTGCAGAAGAATGAGAACGTGGACTTTCTGCAGGGAGTGAAGATCAGTTTTTATGCAGTAGATGAGGCGCATTGTATCTCCGAGTGGGGTCATGATTTCCGTCCCGAATACAGTCAGATCCGCAGCATGGTTCAGCGTATCGGCAAAGCGCCCATCATCGCCTTGACCGCGACGGCAACGCCGAAAGTGCAGAAAGATATCCAGAAGAACCTCGGCATGCCGGACGCGACTGTTTTCAAGAGCAGTTTTAACCGTCCGAACCTGTATTACGAAGTACGGCCGAAGACGGCGGATGTCGATAAGGACCTTGTGCGTTACATCCGCAGCATGGAAGGCAAGAGCGGTATAGTCTATTGCCTGGCGCGCAAGGAAGTGGAGGATTTAGCGGAAGTGCTGAAAGTGAACGGCATCTCCGCCCGTCCCTACCACGCCGGCATGGATGCCGCTACGCGCTCCGCGAACCAAGACGCGTTCCTGATGGAAGAGGTGCAAGTCATCGTAGCTACCATCGCGTTCGGTATGGGAATCGACAAGCCGGACGTACGTTTCGTGGTACATTACGACATTCCGAAATCGCTGGAGGGTTATTACCAAGAGACAGGTCGCGCGGGACGTGACGGCGGCGAAGGACAATGTATCTGTTTCTATTCGCCGGACGACATCGAGCGTTTACGCCGTTTTCAGCAAGGCAAGACGCCCAAGGAAATAGGTATCGGAAACCAATTGCTTTTCGAGACACAGAGTTATGCAGAGAGTACTATTTGCCGCCGCAAGTTACTGCTGCACTATTTCGGCGAGGAATACACGGAGGAGAAATGCGGTAACTGCGACAACTGCCGCAAAACATACAAACAGGTGGATGCGAGTGAGTTGCTGCAGTTGACTTTGGAGACCATTCAGCAGGTAAAAGAAAAACAAAAAGCGGAGCATATCGTAGATATCCTTCATGGTAACCAGACGGCGGAGGTGATGAGTTACCACCATGACGAGTTGGAGAATTTCGGTGCGGCGAGTGATGAAGAAGAGAGCACGCTGCACGCCATCATCCGTCAGGCGCTGGTAGTAGGCATGCTCAAGAAAGATGTCGACTCGTACGGTGACCTGAAGTTGACGAAAGAAGGAACGAAATTCATCCGCAAGCCCGGTAAATTCGAGGTGCCGATTGAGATCCAGAATGACGAAGACGATCTGATGGACGGCGCAGCAGCCACCTGCGCGGCAGCCGATGAGGTATTGTTCGCAATATTGAAGGACATCCGCCGCAAGGTAGCGAAGAAGAATGATGTACCGCCATTTGTTATCTTCCAGGACCCGAGTCTGGAAGCCATGGCGACGACATATCCGATCACGATGGAGGAGTTGCTGACCATCCCCGGTGTGGGCGTGGCGAAAGCGAAGCGTTATGGCGACGAGTTCCTGCGCGTCATCAAGGAGTACGTGGAGGAAAACGAAATCATCCGTCCGGACGACATGCGTATCCGCACGGTAGCGAAAAAATCCACCCGCAAGAAACAGATCATTCAGGCCATCGATCGCCGCGTCGACCTGGACGACTTGGCAGAGAGTTGCGGTATGTCCATGGAAGAGATGATGGACGAGTTGGAGGCGATTGTCTTCTCCGGCACGAAGATCGACATCAACTACTTTATTCAAGAGGTGCTCGACCCCGACGAGGAGGAAGAGATATACGACTATTTCAAGAATGCCGACGATGATAATATCCGTAAGGCGATGGAGGAACTGGGCGAAGACTACTACGATGAGATGCACGTACGGCTGGTAAGGCTGAAATTCCATTGCGACCTGGGGAATTAAAAGGTGAAAGGGCTCGCGCAATTATGCGCGAGGAAGGAAAGACGAAAAAGAGTGAAGCAGGGAGTTATTGACTTTATAACGTTAGGGTGCTCGAAGAATCTGGTAGATGCAGAGCGGGTGATGCGGCAGTTAGAAGCGGCCGGATGGAAGTGCGTGCACGATCCGGCAGAACCGAAAGGGGAAGTATGCGTAATCAACACCTGCGGTTTTATCGGCGATGCGAAAGAAGAGAGCATCAACATGATCCTGCAGATGGCCGAACGGAAGAAAAAGGGGAAGTTAAGGCTGTTGATTGTGATGGGTTGTCTGAGTGAGCGCTACCGCGCAGAGTTGGAAGCAGAGTTGCCGGAAGTGGACGCATACTACGGGAAGTTTGACTTCCTACATATGATCGACTACTTGGCCACAAGCGCTCCATCCTCATCAAAAACGTCCTGCCCCGGACTCCGGTTCCACGTTCCCCAACCGCTCCACACGGTTTTGAGTGAGGACACGCGCTTGCCAGAACCGGAAGTCAAGACGTGCGCAGGGTTTGAAAGAAAATTGACCACACCCAAGCACTATGCTTATGTGAAGATCAGCGAAGGTTGTAACCGGATGTGTTCTTACTGCGCTATTCCGTTGATTACCGGAAGGCACACCAGCCGGCCTATGGATGAGATCCTGCAAGAAGTGAAATGGCTAGTGAGTCAAGGTGTCAAGGAGCTGAACGTCATCGCGCAGGATTTGAGCAGTTACGGGTTGGATATAAAGCCTACCCCCAACCCCTCCCTAAAGGAAAGGGAGACAAAAAAACATTTGTTGCCGGAACTGATTGACAGGATGGCGCAGATAGAAGGAGTGGAATGGATTCGGTTGCATTACGCCTACCCGACTGATTTCCCGGAGGAGTTACTGGATGTGATGGCGCGGCATGCGAATGTATGCAAATATCTGGACATCGCCCTACAACACTGCACGGACCACATGTTGGGTTTGATGCGCAGACACATTACCCGGGCCGAACAGGACGCGTTGATCAAGAAGATTCGCGAGCGCGTACCGAGTATTTGCATACGGACGACGCTGTTAGTGGGTCATCCGGGTGAGACAGAGGAAGATTTTGAAGCGTTGAAGTCCTGGGTAAGAGAAATGCGTTTTGAGCGGATGGGTTGTTTTGCCTATTCGGACGAAGAAGGCACGTATGCAAACCAACACTATAAGGATGACGTGCCGCAAGAAGTGAAAGAGCGTCGAGTGTCGGAGTTGATGGCAATCCAACAGGAGATCAGTGCGGAGTTGATGGCACAACGTGTTGGCAAGAAAGAACGCGTGATCATCGATCGGGAAGACGGCGACTATTGGATCGGACGAACCCAATATGACAGTCCCGAAGTGGATTGCGAGGTGTTGATTGAAAAGTTGGGAGTTGAGAGTTTAGAGTTGAGAGAAGTTGAAGAGTTGAAAATTGGAGAGTTCTACGACGTAGAAATCATAAAGGCGGAAGAGTTTGATTTATATGGAAAAATAATACATTAATATACCATGTTGACGAAAGATTTAATCAGCCGGATAGCGGTTGCTACCGGTTTAAGCAAGAAACAAGTAGAGCACTTGATGAGCACGAACAATGCCATCTTGCGCGAAAACCTCATGGCAGGCAAAGCTGTGACGCTACAAGGTTTTGGTGCGTTTGAAGTGAAGGAACGCTCCCCCCGCGTTATAGTGCATCCGCGAACAGGTGAGCGCGCGATAAGCCCGGGAAAGAATCAACTGGTCTTCCGCCCTGTTGACAACTTGAAAGATGAACTCAAAAAGATCTAAGGTATGGCAGAGAAACTTAGTTGGACCGAGTTACGCCGCATTTTGGCGTCTCGTGCAGGAGTAAGCGAAAAAGAAGCGAATGCGTTTCTGACCGCATTAAATGCGGAGATTGTGGAGGCTTTGAAAACCGACAAACAAGTAAAAATCAACGGTTTGGGCATCTTCAAGTTGCAAGCAGTTGCGCCACGCAAGAGTGTGAATGTAGCTACCGGTGAAGCTATCATCATCGATGGGTATAACAAAGTGGCTTTTGTTCCTGAAGCCGGAGTGAAAGAGTTAATTGAACGAGGAGGTGTCTCACCCCAGCCACTCCCTGAAGGAAAGGGAGAAGACTTCGCAGTTGTGGATCCGATTAAAAAATTGGGTTCACAAGCCGAAGAGATTGTTGATATCTTAGGCGAACTCGGACAAAGTCCGAAGGAAGAAGAAAAGAAGCCCGTTAAGGAACCGGAGCCGGTATTACTTCCGACGCCCGAACCAGTTAAAGAACCCGAACCCGTTGTGATACCCGAACCTGTGAAGGAACCGGAACCGGTATTTTATGTTCCTCAGTCCCAGCAGGTTCAAGAACCGGAACCGCCGAAGAAAGAAGAGAAGAGACATCATTTCTTACGCGACACTCTGATTTGTGTAGTCATTCTGTTGTTGCTGCTGTTAGTAGGCTATTTCTTCCTGCGCAGCCAGTTGGGCGGCTGGATCGATTCTCTATTGCAGCAAGAACAGACAGAGCAAGTAGCCGTTGCAACGGACACGACAGCTGCCGTTCTTCCTGCGCCGATTGATTCTGTGATCGAAGAGGAGTTGACAGAAGAACAGATTCTTGCTGAATTTCTGGAGGCCTCCGGCGAGACGGAAGGTTCTGAAACACCGGACGACCAGATATACGAAGACCTTATCACTATCGAGCCCATGCACGAGGCAAGCCGTCTGACATGGATGTCCAAGCGTTTTTATGGCACGAAAGCATATTGGCCGTATATCTATGACGCCAACAAAGACCATATTTCCAACCCGAGTCAAATCGAAGTAGGTACTCCTATCCGCGTTCCGAAACTGACGAAAGCGCAGAAAGATACCACAAGTGCTGCATACAGGCAGTTACTTCAAGAAGCAGAAGAAGCTTGCAGGAAATAATTCGAATAGAAGGAGCGGACACCCACAACCTGAAACATGTAACGGTAGATATACCGCGCAATCAATTGGTTGTGGTGACCGGTGTGAGCGGCAGCGGCAAGAGTTCGCTGGCGTTCGATACTTTGTATGCGGAGGGGCAGCGAAGGTATGTAGAGAGTCTGAGCGCGTATGCACGCCAGTTCATGGGCCGCATGCAGAAACCGGACGTAGAGAAGATAGAAGGTATCCCGCCGGCTATCGCCATCCAGCAGAAAGTGAGCAGCAGGAATCCCCGTTCAACGGTAGGTACCGTGACGGAGATTTACGACTATCTCAAACTTTTATACGCGCGCGTGGGCAAGACGTACTCGCCCGTGAGCGGAGAGGAAGTGAAGAAAAACACGATCCGCGATGTTGTCGCGTACATGGAGAGCCAACCGAAAGGAACACGTTTGTACCTGCTGAGTCCGATTATCCTGCTTGAAGGGCGGACACTGCAAGAGCAGTTGGCGCTATGGCGAAGTCAGGGATTCAGTCGGTTGCTGATTGACGGTGACACGGTGCGTTTGGACGCCGAGACATGGAAACAGGCAGAAGGACACGAAGCATTCCTTTTGGTTGATCGTGTGATAGTGGACAAAGAGCAAGCAACGAGTAATCGCTTTGCGGACAGTGTCCAGACGGCGTTTTTTGAAGGAAAAGGAGAGTGTCAAGTACATGTTCAAAGCGAACAAGGGCCAAGAACCAAGGTTTTCTCGGAGCGCTTTGAGGCAGACGGAATAAAGTTTATCGAGCCCAGCGAACATCTGTTCGATTTCAACAACCCAGTGGGAGCATGTCCGGAGTGCAAAGGTATAGGCGTAGTGACAGGTATTGATCCGGACTTGGTGGTACCCGACAAGTCGAAGTCTATTTATGAACAGGCCATCGCGTGCTGGCAGGGCGAGAAAATGAAAGAATGGCAGGAGGCGTTGGTGATGAATGCCGCGAAATTTAATTTCCCTATTCACACTCCGTTCTATGCTTTGACACAGGAACAGAAACATCTTATCTGGACTGGAAACAAATACTTCCGCGGGTTGAATGAGTTCTTCCATGAATTGGAGGACAAGCAATACAACCGCCTGCAATACAAAGTGCTTTTGGCGCGGTACAAAGGTCGTACCACTTGTCCCGCATGTCACGGTTTGCACTTACGCAATGAGGCAAGTTATGTACTGGTGAGCGGGAAAAATATCCAGGCGCTTTGTACCATGCCGCTGAATGAGTTACAAGAGTGGTTCAAACATATCCGGTTAACGGATGTCGAGCGTCAAACGGCCGAAATATTGCTCGTGGAAATTGACAAGCGTCTGCAGTTCATGCATGACGTGGGATTGAGTTACCTGACGCTGAACCGCATGAGCAACACCTTGTCAGGGGGAGAGAGCCAGCGTATCCAGTTGGCAAAATCCTTAGGCAGCAGCCTGGTGGGGTCGTTGTACGTCTTGGACGAACCCTCTATCGGACTCCATCCGCGCGACACGGAACGGCTGATACACGTACTGAAGGAGTTGCGCGACTTGGGGAACACGATTGTGGTTGTTGAGCATGACGAAGATATCATCGCAGCCGCAGACCATATTATCGAGATTGGCCCGAAAGCGGGACGGTTAGGCGGCGAAGTGGTGTATGAAGGCAAACCGCGCCCCGAGATGTTCACCTACAACATTCCGACACAAAGGCGACACTGGAATAATTATATCGAGATTGAAGGAGCGTGCGAGAACAACCTGCAAAACTTGACGGTACGTTTCCCGCTGCATGTAATGACGGTAGTGACGGGTGTGAGTGGAAGCGGCAAGTCGAGTCTGGTGAGCAAAGTGCTCTACCCTGCTCTAAAGAAACATTATGGCGGAGTCTTTGCCGAGCACACGGGTGATTTCGGGCAGTTGCACGGTAGCCTTCACTTGATGCAAGATATTGAGTTCGTGGACCAAAATCCGCTGAGCAGATCCAGTCGCAGCAATCCCGTGACGTACCTCAAAGCGTACGACGAGATTCGCCGCCTATATGCCGAGCAACCATTGGCAAAACAATTAGGTTTGAGCCCTTCACACTTCTCGTTTAACACGCCGGGAGGGCGATGCGAGACTTGTCAGGGCGAAGGAACCATCACGATTGAGATGCAATTCATGGCGGACTTGGTGTTGGAGTGCGAGCAATGCCACGGGAAGCGGTTCAAACAAGATATCCTGGATGTGCATTACCGCGGCAAGTCGATTTACGATGTGTTATGCATGACTGTGAATCAGGCCGTAGAATTTTTCAGCGAAGACCCGGAGTGCGCGAAGATTGTAAAACGCCTCAAACCGCTGCAGGACGTAGGTATCGGATACGTGCAACTGGGACAGAGCAGCAGTACTTTGTCCGGAGGAGAGAGCCAGCGCGTGAAGTTGGCATCGTTCCTTGCCTCCGAAGACAACAAACCTACTATTTTCGTCTTTGACGAACCTACTACAGGCTTGCATCATAAAGATATCGAAGTGCTGCTCAATGCTTTGAACCGCTTGATCAGCAAAGGGCACACGGTGATTATTATCGAGCACAACCCCGCCGTTGTGCTGGCTGCCGATCATGTAATCGATCTGGGACCGGAAGGCGGCACGCAAGGCGGACGCATCGTTTGCACCGGCACACCGGAACAAATCGCACAATGCAAAGAAAGTTACACAGGCAAATACCTTGCCCAAATTATTAATACACAACATGAAAAGCTTAAAGTTTGATATGGGGTATCTACCCCGTTGGGGCGTTTTATTATTGGATTTATTGCTGTGCACTATTGCCTTTTGGATTAGTGTATGGATCGGAAGTAACTATTTCAATTACTCCTCCGATAACCCGCGCATATTACCGATCGGACAACAATACCTTGTGATCATCATCGTACAGATGATCGCCTTTGGAGCTTTTAACACCTTCTCCGGTATTCTGCGTTACTCGACATTCATTGACATGGTCAAGGTGCTGTTGGCGAATCTGGCGACCGGAGTCGCTATTGTCCTGTTTAACTGCGTGATGGATTGGAGCACAGCAAGTCATCCGATTTTTAACACGATTGTCGCTATCTATGTGCCAATTGCTTTTGTACTGCTATTCACCCTGCGCGTAGCCGTCAAGACGTTCGGCGAAGTGCTGCAGCAGTACGGAAACGGCAGTCCGCGTGTTTTGATTTTCGGCACTAAGTACGCCGGTGTTTCCATCGCCAAGATGTTACGTTCTGCCGGCAACACGCCGTACCACCCTGTAGGATTTATCTCTGACGGCGAACATGGCTTCGAAGTAGCCGGCTTGCCTGTCTTGCAACTCAACAAGAAACTCTTCGATTGGATGAAGGCGCGCAATATCCGCCATGTCATTGTCTCACCGCTTAAAATGCGCGAGATCAACCCGGCCAAGGACTTACAGATATTCATTGACCATAACATTCACATCCTGACAACTCCCTATTTCACAAGTGTAGAGAACCCGAACGATATTGATGCACAACGAATCGGGCGCATTGATGCTATCCGGATCGAGGATCTGTTAGAGCGACCGCAGATAGAGGTGAACACCGAAAATGTGCGGCAGATTATCCAAAACAAAGTGGTTCTCGTCAGCGGAGCGGCCGGAAGTATCGGCAGCGAACTAGTGCGTCAAATCCAGAAATTCGGTCCTCAAGTGACTATCCTGCTGGAGATAGCAGAGTCTCCGCTGCATGACTTGAGTTTGGATTTAGAAAAGCAATTCCCGGAGGCACGTTTCATCCCGATTATTGCGGACGTTCGGGACAGAGAACGTATCGAGCAGATTTTCAGCGAGTTACGTCCGGATATCATCTATCATGCAGCCGCTTACAAGCATGTCCCGTTAATGGAGAGTTATCCCAACGAGGCTGTTCGCGCGAACGTGTCGGGTACGAAAAACATGGCCGACATGGCAGTCAAATACGGCGCAGAGCGTTTCGTGATGATCTCTACGGACAAGGCTGTCAACCCGACAAATATTATGGGTGCCAGCAAGCGTATTGCGGAGATATATGTGCAGTCTCTCTTCCATAAACTGCAGAAAGAAAATCCTCAATGTACGAAGTTCATCACCACCCGTTTCGGCAACGTACTCGGCAGTAATGGTTCCGTCATCCCGTATTTCCAGAAGCAGATTGCCGCCGGAGGACCGGTCACGGTGACCCACCCGGATATTATCCGCTATTTCATGACGATCCCGGAGGCGTGCTGCCTGGTGATGGAAGCCGGCACCTTGGGGAACGGCGGAGAGATTTTCGTCTTCGATATGGGTAAACCGGTGAAAATCCTGGATCTGGCACGCAACATGATCCGTTTGGCGGGCTATACGCCGGAGAAAGATATTCCGATTGTTTTCACGGGTCTGCGTCCGGGCGAAAAACTATACGAAGAACTGCTGAACCAAAAGGAGTTAACGCTCCCGACGAGCAACAACATGATCATGATTGCTCGTGTTCGCGAATTCGACTACGACAAAGTAAGCAAACTGATTGACCAACTGATAGAAACGAGTCATCAAGACAAGGCCTTTACGACCGTCAAAATGATGAAACAACTGGTGCCGGAATACATCAGTAAGAATTCCGTTTACGAGCAACTCGACCCGCAATAATGCAAAACGCGCTGATAGCACATAGTTATCTGATTGGTTTGCTGAGTTTTATATTCGGCGCCTTGTTTATGCCTGTGGTCATCCGCGTAGCAAAGACAAAAGGTTTTGTCGTGCGGCCGAACAAGCGAATGAGTCATGACGGCGAGGTGCCTAATATCGGCGGATTGAATATATGCTTCTCGTTTATGTTGACATACCTGCTATGCACTCCGATAGAGCAGCCGCCGTTTTTCCTGATTGGATTATTTGTCATCATGGTGGTCGGTTTTACAGACGATGTATTGGTGTTACGGCCTACTGCAAAACTACTGGGTGAAACATTGGCCGGCATTGCCCTTATCGGTTTTGCCGACATTCGCCTCACCCACCTGCATGGCTTGTTCGGCATCGAGGAAATAGGAATTATTCCGAGTTATCTCGTATCGTTCGCTGTCCTTTTGACCGTCATCAATGCAATCAATCTCATTGACGGCATTGACGGATTGGCCAGCGGTTTGGGGATTTTGTACTGCCTCTTTTTCGCGATTTATTTTGGCTTGGCGGGCGAAACAGTTTGGTCCAATATGGCCATCGGCATGATTGGTGTACTGGCGGTCTTCTTCATTTACAACGTATTCGGCAAACGGGATAAGATCTTTATGGGCGATTCGGGGAGTTTGTTGTTAGGTTACTTGCTGACGGCGTTTATCTTCCATTTCTGCGAGATCAATGCGTACCATATTGTCTCGGAAACACTCCACATGAATGCAGCACCGGCAGTGGCGGTTTGTGTGTTGACCGTGCCGTTATTCGACGCCGTCCGTGTCAGCCTGACGCGTCTCAAGCAGCGCAGGCCGCTCTTCGAACCGGATAAGAATCATATTCATCATCTGTTGTTGCGCACGGGGTTGAATCATATACAGACGACTTGCGTGTTGCTGAGTGCAAGTGTGCTATTTATCGGGATTGGAATCATCGGAAGGAATTGGAGTAATTGGTTACTGTTATTGACCGACTTCGGTTTTGCCACTATATTGACACTGCTCCTTTGGAGAGTTATTAACCATCAAATCGTTCTTACGCATGCTGACCATTGATCATGTAAGTATGGAGTTCTCCGCCCGTCCCGTGTTGGACGACATTACGTTCCTTATCAATCGCAAGGAGCGCGTGGCATTGGTGGGTAAGAACGGTGCCGGCAAAACAACCCTGTTGCGTCTGATCGCAGGAGAATATCAGCCGACAAGCGGACGAATCGCCCGGGAAGCGGATATGACGATCGGATACCTGCCGCAAGTCATGCTTTTCCATGATGACAGGACCTTACGCGAAGAGGTCATGACAATAAAAAATGAAGGGCATAAAGGATTAGAGGACGACGGAAATGATGCCCGCTTCATTGCCGAGATGGACCGGACGATCATCGGTCTGGGTTTTGAGCGCAAGGATTTTGAGCGTCCGTGTTCGGAGTTCTCCGGCGGATGGAGAATGCGTATCGAGTTGGCGAAGATCCTCTTGAGGCATCCGGATCTGCTATTACTCGACGAGCCGACAAACCACCTGGATATCGAGTCCATTCAGTGGTTGGAGGACTTCCTCAAAAGCAGTCAGAGCGCGGTGTTGATGGTGAGTCACGACAGGGCGTTTATTGATAATGTGTGCGGTCGGACAATTGAGATCACTTTAGGACGAATTTATGATTACAATGTTAATTATAGCCGCTTTGTGGAGTTACGCAAAGAAAGGCACGAGCAACAGGTAAGAGCGTACCAGAACCAGCAGAAGATGATTCAGGACACGGAGGAGTTCATTGAGCGTTTCCGCTACAAAGCGACCAAAGCCGTACAGGTACAGAGTCGTATCAAGCAACTGGAGAAACTGGAACGTCTCGAAGTGGACCTGGAAGACACCAGTAAACTGAACTTGCGTTTCCCGCCTGCCCCGCGTAGCGGAGACTTCCCGCTGATAGTAGAGGATTTGCGCAAAGACTTTGGGGAGCACACGGTCTTTCACGATGTCACTTTTACTATCCGGCGCGGCGAAAAAGTGGCATTCGTAGGAAAAAACGGCGAAGGTAAATCGACACTCGTCAAATGTATCATGGGGCAACTGGATTATTTTGGAACCCTCAAAATCGGGCATAATGTCAAGATTGGCTATTTTGCCCAGAACCAAGCTGCGCTATTAGACGAAGAAAATACGGTGTTTGAGACCATTGACTATGTCGCCGTAGGAGACATCCGGACAAAGATACGGGACATCTTGGGGGCGTTTATGTTCGGTTTATGTTCGGCGGCGAAGCATCTGACAAGAAAGTAAAAGTGCTCAGCGGAGGAGAACGAAGCCGTCTGGCTATGATACGATTGTTACTCGAGCCTTGTAATGTACTCATCCTCGATGAGCCCACCAACCACCTGGACATGCAGTCCAAAGATGTGCTCAAAAATGCACTGCAGGACTTTAACGGCACCCTAATATGCGTCAGTCACGACCGCGATTTCCTGAACGGACTCGTTAGCAAAGTCTATGAGTTCGGCGGAGGAATAGTCAAAGAACACCTCGGCGGAATATACGATTTCCTCCGTGCGAAAAAGATGACTAACCTCACAGAGTTGGAAATAAGGCAAAAACTACCTCTCACCGACGGTCAGCCGACGGTCAACCGACAGTCAAAGCCAGGGTCTAACCAGTCCGGGGCTCTGGATTATGCCGCACAGAAAGCCGCAGCTGCCGAAAAACGCAAAAAAGAAAAACAGATTGCGGAAGTTGAAAATGAGATTGCGGTCCTCGAAGAAAAGCAAGCAGAGATGGAACAAGTGTTAGCGATGCCGGAAAACCAAACGCAAGAGAATTTCCAGAAATACGAAACAATCAAGCACCAGATAGAACAGAAAATGTACGAATGGGAAATACTTAGTGAGAATTGAAAGGTGAAAAAGTGAAAGGCGAAAATGAAAGAGATTATTGAATATATTCTGACGTGGCTGTGTTACGGCGACGAAGAAGCAGCGCAACGTGTAGCATACACCGCAGACGAGCAGGCGCTAAAAGATCACGATGTGATTATTGTTCCCAATGGTTTAATGGGGAAAGAGCTGGTTGTTCCGGAACTGAAACGCCCTGTGGTAGAGGAGCCGGCAAAAGGCAAGACCATCATTCGCACGGACATCGTTTATGCCGTTTTCTTCTTCACATCCCGTGCGGAGGAATTGGTGAACACCCAACGCGACGAGCACGGCCGCTTTGCCGCCAAATATTCTATTCTGAATGAGAAGAGCCGTTTGCAGATTCCGCGTTTGGACGAGTACGCCCGATTGGTCCTCAAACAACTGGATCTACCGTTACCTGAACCCGGTTTCGGGCATATCTATCTCACACACGACATCGATGCTATCACGCAATACCGCTCGTTGCGCGGTGCGTTAGGCGGTATCCGTAGAGGTGAATTCAAAGCCGTGCTGAACGCCTTGCGTTCTATCCACCACGACCCGCTATACACCTTCCCTTGGCTGCTCGAACAAGATGCGAAAGTGAAACATGCTGACACCATCTATTTCGTCAAGCGAACCAAAGGACGTGGTTATGACTATCCGCAATACTGCTTATGGGGACGGGACTTCAAGCATCTGAAACATATGTTGCGTCATAACAACGTCTATCTCGGCGTGCACGGCAGTTATTACGGGGACATACCGAAGATTCAATATAGCAAAATGTTCCGCGCCCATTACCTTCGCAGTTCCATCGAACACATGCAACGTCTGGTGGACGCCGGCTACACGGATGATTTCACGATGGGTTTTGCCGATCAGGCCGGTTTTCGTTTGCAGACATGCCGTGCTGTGCGGTGGATCAATCCCATAACGATGCAGTTAACCCGTCTTACTTTGCATCCCTTGATGATTATGGACAACACCCTCAGTCAGGCCAATTATATGAACCTCACGGAAGACGAGGCGTATTTCCTTTGCGAACGACTGATCGAAAAGGTACAAATGCACCACGGCGACCTCTGCCTGTTATGGCACAACAGCAACATCAACGATGAGACATACCATCGGACGTTATACCCCAAAGTCCTCCAATTGTTAAATGGCAAAGGATAAGGTCTTGAATATTCTTGTGGTCTCCGACCCTCCGGCCGCCCCGGGTTATTTACCCCGCGTGCGTTTCTTGTGCGAATACCTCGTGCGGAAAGGGTATGTTGTGACGCTGTTGACTGAAGAATATAGCGACTTGGCATTTGATCACTCCTATCCGATCGAAACCATCCGTATGTATAACGGCGGTACCTTCGACTGGGCTGTAAAAACAATCTGGACATTGTTCACCGACTGGCATAACAGAGTTTTTGCGAACAGGTTTCTGAAGACCGTCAACCGCCGATCCTTTGACATCGTCCTCTGTTCTGCCTTCAGCGATTTTCCTTTAGGCGCGGCACATCGGATAGCACGCGCGCTGAACGTGCCCTTGTATTGCGATATTCGCGACCTGGACGAACAAGTGGAGGACTCGACGTACCAATATCATCACCGTACATGGTGGACTATGCCCTTCCGCCGTATTTACCGCGCCATTCATATCCGAAGACGTAACAAAGTCTTGCGCGCAGCGCAGGAAATAACTACTGTCTCTCCGTGGCATGCAGACTTCATCCGGCCGCTCAATCCGCACGTTCATGTGGTCTATAACGGCTACGATGCGGTGCAATTCTACCCGCAAGACATATCTTTAGAGCAGTTTACTGTCTCGTATATCGGTACGCTCTTCGGATGGCAGGAAGCAGGATTGAACTTAGTAAGACAGGCTATAAACGAGTTAGGACTGCCCATCCGTTTAGCACTTCACACCCCGACGCAAAACACCCTGCCCCACGACGCTTTGGGTGATGCCATTCGCCGCAGCAGTATTCTTTTGGTGCTCACTAACGAGCGCACTCATGGGATGCTGACCACGAAGTTCTATGAAGCCTTGGGATGCGAGAAACCCATCCTGTGCGTGCCGTCCGACAAAGGCGCGTTGGCAGAACTTATTAAATACACCCATGCCGGCATTGCGACGGATGATATAGACACCATCAAAACTTTCATCCGTGAACGCTACGAGGAATGGCAACAGAAGGGATTTACGCGTCAGGCGACCCGACATAGAGAAACATTTGCACGAGAAGCACAATATGATCAGTATTATAGTACCCATCTTTAATGCCGAACACTACTTGAAGGCTTGTGTGGACAGTCTGCTGGCGCAGACGTACTCGGACATTGAGATCGCGTTAGTGGACGACAGCAGCACCGATGGCAGTTTCCTTCTTGCCCAATCCTTGGCGAAGCAGGACAAGCGTATCATGGTGTTACAACAAACGCATGCCGGCCAGTCCGTCGCGCGGAACTTGGGTATGACAAAGACACATGGCAAGTTCATCGCCTTCGTGGATGCAGATGACCGGTTGGAACCCGAGTGGTGCGCGCGCCATATTGCAGCTATTGATGGTGTAGATTACGTGCAAAGCGGCTATAAGCGGTTAAGTGCCAAGACACCATGTCATCAGTATCAGTTCACATCGCCATGTATGCGTCTGTACCGCCGTGAAGCCATTGCCCGACTGCAGTTTGCGCCTGGGTTCATCTATGAGGATGTGCTCTTTTCCGCAGACCTATGGCTGAGCAATGCTACGTACCGGCGCATCAACTACACAGGGTATATCTATACTCTAAACCCTACCAGTACGACCTCTGTGCCTCATCCGGAAGCACGCAAAGAGGTGATACGCACTCTACGAGAGAAAGCCAGAGACGCGAACCTGAAAGGCAAGATGATTCTTTGGTATACCACAATTCGTTTACAATGTCATTTTATACTACGATGAAACGCTATTTTCCCCTCATCGCAGCTACGCTGCTATCCATTAGTCTGAGTGCTGCCACTTATTATGCTTCGCCTACCGGCACCGGAGACGGATCGTTCAACAACCCCTGTTCGTTCAAATCGGGTTTGGGCAAACTGAGTGCCCCTGGTGACACACTGTACCTTTTCAGCGGTCAATATGACTTGGGCAATACGGCCATCCAGAACCTGAGTGGCAGTGCCTCAAGACGCATTGTCATCTCCGGCTACGAAGGTATTACCCGCGGTGGCACGTATGCAGCTATCCTGGATTTCCGCTCTACGCCATACGGAACACGCGGACTGCAAGTCAAAAGTTCCACAACCTACTTACATATCAAAAATCTTACGCTGCGCTATTCCGGAAAGAACAACCTGCATAACGAAGGCAGTTACAACCTCTTCGAGAACCTGGATATCTACGGTTCCGCAGACACGGGCTGCCAGATGAAGAACGGAGGCAATAACATCATCCGGAATGTGGACAGTCACGACAATTTCGACTATGAGACCATGTCCGGTACGACCGCCAACTTCGGAGGCAATGCCGATGGTTTTGCTGACAAGCAGTTCTCCGGGGCGGGAAACCATTATATCGGTTGCCGCGCTTGGAACAACAGCGATGACGGATGGGATTTCTTCGCGCGTGTCAGTACGTCCAACTCCATCATCGAACATTGTATCTGTTACCAGAACGGCCAACCATATTACGATATGAGTCAAAACCCGAGGGCGTTAGGCGTGGACAAGGCATGGTTTGACAGCAAAGTTGGCACTCAGATGGTGGATCGTTACGGCAAGACCATCACCGTCACCCTCGAGAAATACCCTTGCCAGGGCAACGGAAACGGATTCAAGATGGGAGGACAATATACGGATCATAAACTGTTTATTCACCACTGCTATGCGGTAGGCAATTATGCCCGCGGCTTCGACCAGAATAATAACGGCGGCACCATGTGGCTGTACAACAACTCCTCATACGCCAACTATACCAACTATGGTTTCACTACAGCCTACGGCACCAACACGATTCAGAACTGCCTCTCCTACAAAGGTCAGAACAAAGACAGTTACAAATCGCAGAACGTGGTGGCGGTTGACCATAACAGCTGGAACGGTTTCACCGTGACGGACGAGGATTTTCTCTCGTTGGACACCACCGTGATTCTTGCACCGCGTAACGGAAACAGCGAACTTCCCGAGAGTCCTTTCCTGCATTTGGCTGAAGGCTCGGATCTCATTGATGCCGGCATTGACGTACATCTCGTCTATAACGGTGATGCGCCCGATATCGGTTGCTACGAGGCCCCTGGCGAAGAGCACCAACCTGAAGGGGATGATACCATTCCTTCCGTACAGCCTGAAGGCACCCACGCGGTGGCATTTGTCAGCCTTATCGGTGCAGCGGAAGACAAACCATTACTCAAACATCTGAGGGAGAACGACAGTCTCTGGGTCTTTGAGACAGACGCAACCGACCCCACAGTGGATTACAGCAACTATGAAGTGCTGGTATTAGGGAGTAAGCCCAACAGTGGTGCTGCAGGTTTTGCAGCTCTCAAGGGCTATGACAAACCTATGGTGGTTCTCAAGCCCTTCCTGTTCAAGAATTCGGCATGGAATTGGGGCACGGCGGTGAACACGGCGGACCTGAGCGTCACAGTGACCAACCCAGAACATCCGCTTTTTCGCGGACTGACCATCACTGACACTGAGTTACAGCTCTTCTCAAAATGCAGCACCAATGCCGTGACAGCGATTTCCGAATGGATGAACACTTCGGGTTTCGAACAACTCGGCAGCCCCGTCTCGCAACCTAACGGTGTCACCATCGCGGACATGCCTGCCGGAACGGATTGCAATGGCACTATCCTCCCCCAACGTCTGGTGATGATCGGCGTATCGGAATACTCCACCTCCTTCCTCACGCAGGAGGGCAAACAGCTGATTGAGAACGCTATTCTGTATCTTCTCAACATAGACCGGCCGCAGAGCGTGGATGAAGTGATAAACCATAAATCGTCAAACCGTAAATTTCTATATGATGGCAAACTGTTTATTGAAGCGAGTGGCGTTGTGTATGACGCTACTGGTCGCCGCATGGCGCGTTAATGCCGGCGACGCATTGTATCAGGACATTCGTTATACTATTGACGAAAACCACCTGACGGCAGAAGTGACACTTAACCCTCGTGCCACGGGTGAAGTTTTTATCCCCGAGCATATCGTAGCCGGGCAGCACAACTACATTGTTGTGGCTATCGGTGAGCGTGCCTTCAAGGGCTGCAAAGGACTGACGGCCGTTGTTCTGCCTAAAACGCTTCAACGCGTGTACCGCTCCGCTTTCGATGGCACAGGTATTATGCTCAACAAAGCGAATTGGAAAGACGGTTGCTTGTGGCTGGACTCCATTCTCATCGCGACAGACAAGAACATCAAACCGCGTTTTGTCGTTCCCGAAGGAACACGTATCATCGCCGCCGGCGCCTTCCAGGGTAATAAGGCCTTACAACGCGTCGAACTGCCGGCATCCGTCACCCGCATTGACCATGAGACCTTCCGGGACTGCAAGAACCTGCAGAAGATCATCATCCCGGCTACCGTTACTTCTATCGGCGAAGAAGCCTTCACGGGAAGCGGTATCTACCTCAATGAGAAGAAGTGGAAGAAAGGCCAGACGGATAGGAATTTTATTCTTGAAGATATATTTCGCAATTACACGGTCATCGAGCCGGCCCTGGAGAATCTATTGACCCGCGTCACGGTTGTCTCAGGGAAGATCACGCACACCTTCTGGCTGCAAACAATATCACCTATATTGACCAATATGCTTTCTATCAGTGCGAGAACCTGATGGAGGTAATCATTCCCGCCACCGTCACTGAAGTGGGAAATTTCGCTTTCTATAAATGCGAGTTACTGAAAGCCGCCACCCTGCCAACGGGTCTCAAGTCTCTTGGCATGGGTGCTTTCTATGGCTGCGTCAACTTGCGGGAACAAGTGTTAGGTGACGAGATAGAAGTCTTATGTCAAGGTACTTTCTATGCCTGCCGTGGCATCAAGCACCTGCATTTTCCTATACATCTGCGCCGCATTGACAATGGTGTCTTTGCCGGATGCTCCGGATTAGAAGAGATTAAACTGCCGGAGACACTCACCTTTATCGGAGAGGTGGCGTTCGCCGGTTGTGCGGCTATTCGCGAATTGACTATTCCTGCGCGAATCAATACCTTACCGAGACAGCTATGTCAGGGTTGCACGCATTTATACCGAGTCACGTTACCCGAAGGTATTTACGCCGTTGGTGACGAAGCTTTCGACGGCTGCTTAGCTTTGGAGAAAATCAATATCCCCAAGAGTACCTTCCGTATTGGCGTGCGAGCCTTCCGTAATTGTCAGCAACTGCGATCTATCGCCCTTGTGGAACACATTCATATGATTGAAGAAGGTGCGTTTGCGGACTGTAAGTTATTAGAGGAAATCACGTTGCCTGCTCCACTTAAAGAAATCAGCCCTTACGCTTTCTATCATTGTATGAGTTTGCGCGAACTCATCGTACCGGACTCGGTAAAGACCATCGGAGAAGAAGCGTTTGCGGAATGCCGTAGTTTACGCCGTGCTTCGTTCCCAGCTACAATACAAAAAATCGGAGCAGGGGCCTTCCGGGACTGCTCCAATATGCGGGCGCCGAACTTCCCACCATCGGTGGAAATCGGCAAGAACGCGTTCAAAGGGACGAAATAACTACTCTTTCGGATAGTCGATATAGTCGTATGTGATATGCTCACCCATGTGAGCGATCATGTACGACTGTCCCAACTCGCTGTCTTTCGTAGCATTGAGCACTCTGTACGTCACACCTTTGAAGCGCACCAATTGGCGTGCGTGCTGGTGGCCGCACCAATAACACTCTACACCATACTGTGCCAACAGGGACGTAAACTCGTACGTCGCCTCCAATGCCATGTTGGATGTGTGACCTTGCGAGGCATCCAGTTTCCATAGATGCGTGTGACTAAAGACGATGATGCGGCGGTAACCTTCTTTCGACTTCTCATCCAAGAACGTACGTAGCCAGTTCATCTGGGCAACACCCAACTCGCCTTCGGCACTGTCCAGGCAAATGAACAGGTCTAGTTTCTTTGTGCCATTGCGAGTGTCAAACCAATAGACGGAACTCTTGAAAAAATCGCGGTAAATATCCCATTGTTTGAAGTATATATCATGGTTGCCGGGTGTGACGAACACGGTGTCTTTGATTGTCTGGCCTTGGAAATGCAGGATGCTATCAGCACATGGAAGGTTCTTCTGCGCATCAATCACATCGCCTAAATGCAGGGCGAGTTTCGGAGTTGTCTCTGCTCTGTATTGCGCAATGAAATAATCCAAGTTACGATGCGTCTTGCGCATGATATGACTATCTGTACATACATAGATATTATAGTCATCCACCTGCATGTCCAGGTGAATCTCGCCGCGCGTGGCGTTATAAGCCATTGACTGCTCAAAACGGATAGCAACCGTAGGACCGTTGGGAGAAACCAGGCCTTTCATATCCAGAGTGCTGTCTTCATTCGCGCAGGATGCGAATAGAAGCACTATAACTATCCAAAAATTACTCTTTTTCATACAATTTAGAATCTATAGGTGAAACCAACACGGCCGGTAGCGCCGTAGAACGTAGCATCAAGGTGGAACATGCCCGTAGGCTTGCATTGCGCCATGAAGTTCAAGCGCCAATGCTCATTGATATCGTACCAAGCACCAATACCGAAAAGCGGCTGCCACATACGCTCCATCTGATAGTCGTCAATGTTGCTGAACATAAACGACAAGTTCCAATTGTTGTTCTGCGGACGGCAGAAGACTTCAATACGGTACAATAGGTTGAAAGGCTCAACCACAAAACTTTCATCCGTGTACCATGAGCGATTCCAATCGTCTATCACCCGACTGAAAACGCCTAAAGTAATGGACACATAGTCCATACGGTAGCCTACTCCCAGAGCCGCAGTTATATCTCCGATGCGGTTGCGGGCGAAGGCGCGGTAATAGACATCTGTTTCAAGAAACAATTCACCTACCGGCAACTCAAATTTAGGGCGTAACTGAAGTGCGCCCGAATGTACATTGGCGGTGGAGAACTGCAAGCGTGCTTCCATCTCGAAATGCAGATTGATGGGCATCAGAGACTGGATGTCAAAATTCGCGTGATGTCCCCACGTCTTATTGTAACTGTACTCCACCATGCCTGACACGCTGTAACGGCGGTCTCCGAAACCCGGATTCGCCGCACTCAAAGTCGCACTCAAGGCCGACAGGAGAAGAATTAATAGTGTTTTTTTCATATTGTTATTTTGTTCGATGATTCGGGATTTCGATATCTCGATATTTCGATGTTATAGTTTGACTACGGTGAGGCCCGCACCGCCGTGGTTGACGTCACCATCGCCGAAGTCGAGCGCCACCTGTCCTCGTTTATGGCGTTGGCGGTTGAGGTCGCTGAGGTAATCGCGTGTCAGTTGTTTGAGTGCGCCCGTACCTGTACCATGCAAGATAGTCACCTCGCCGGCCCCCACCATAAGTGCGTCATCCATGTAGGCGATAAGACGTTCCATGGCCTCATCGACACGCAGGCCCCGCAAGTCCAACGTACGGTCGAAATGCACTTTACGTTGATGGGCGATGGAAACACTGCTCTGACTTACCGGTGTGGCCGGACTACCTGGAAAATCACCTTTCAGTACACGCAAGTCGCGGAAGTCTTTGAGCACTTTTCCTTTCTTTCCTACGGGTGTCTCCACGCGGTCCTGTGACAATGCGTTTTTCGTTTTGACTACTGCCACCTTCTCTTTCATTTCCTCCACACGTGCACGGGCCTTACGACTCTTTAATCTCGCGGATGGTTCGTTCTATGGTGGCATTAGACTGTTTCAACAGATCCTCCGCCTGTTGACGCGCTTCATCCAGCATCTCGCGTTTCTTCGCCTTGATGCCACTCATTTGCTCCTCGTATTGGGCAATGCGCTCTTCGAGCACTTTCTCTTTCTGACGAATCGCCTGCCGTTTGTTCTCCCAATAACGCTTATCGCGAGCGATGTCCTGTAACTGTTTGTCGTAGTCGATATGTTCCTCCCCGACGAGTTCGGTAGCATACTGAATGATCGGTTCTCCGAGTCCTGTCTGCCGTGCTATCTCGATGGCGAAAGAACTGCCGGCTTGACCAATGGATAGCTGAAAGAGAGGGCGCATCGCGCCGCGGTCGTACAACATCGCGCCATTCACCACTCCCGGCGTCTGTTCCGCAAAATGCTTCAAATTTGTATAATGCGTGGTCACCAGACCGAAAGCCTGCTT